>JAKSVD010000113.1 GCA_024408305.1 Bacilli bacterium
TTATATAATCGGCAGTAAAATGGTTCGTGTGGCTTACATAAGAATCCTTTGAAGTGTCTAAAGGGAAAAGAACGTCATCTTTTGGGAATTCGTTCTTGTTGAGTTGTTCGCTATTCGAGAAATAACTGTATTGAGTCTTTGTTATAGAAACCGGGGCGGTTGAGGCAAGAGAAGATTCAACTCTATTCACAAACCCGCTAAAACCATTGGAAACAGCCAAAACCAATGCAATGCCGACAACGCCGAAACTAGACGCCATTGCTGTTATAGCAGTTCTGCCGATTTTAGTCTTAATGTTGGAAAACGAATTTTTAATTGATGAGAGCAATCCCATGCAGGTCTTTTTTGAAGAATAACCCGCGATTTCACGTGTAGAATCATCGAATGGAAGAGTATCAGAAATGATTTCACCATCTTTCATCTCAACTATTCTGTCTGAATATTGCTCTGCAAGCTCTTTATTATGTGTAACCAAAATCACAAGCCTTTCTTTAGCGATTTCCTTAAACAGTTCCATTATTTGGATTGAGGTGTTGGAATCCAGGGCTCCAGTCGGCTCGTCAGCTAAAATTATCGAAGGATCGTTGACAATGGCTCGTGCTATAGCAACCCTTTGTGCTTGACCGCCGGATAGTTGGTTTGGTTTTTTCTTTTCCAACCCATTTAGACCAACCTTTTCTAAAGATGCCTGAATTTTTTCTTTTGAAACATTTCCACTTAAAGTTAACGGAAGTTCAACGTTGGAATAAACGGATTTGTGTTGTATCAAATTATAGCTTTGAAAAACGAAGCCTATTTTGCTGTTTCTATATGCATCCCATTCTGAGTCCTTAAATTCGGTTGTTGACACCCCGTCGACAACAAGATCACCAGACGTGTATTTATCAAGTCCGCCTATGATGTTGAGTAAGGTGGTTTTGCCACAACCAGATTGTCCAAGAATAGCAACAATTCCTTTATCACCAAAAGAGACAGTAATCCCTTTTAGAGCAGAGTAACTGTCTTTACCGACAATATAGTTTTTTACTATATTCTTTAACTCAATCATGATTAAAATATATCACAACGCGTAAGAATATATCGAAGAATTTTTATTATTTTTAAGACACGTGTCAAAAAAGTGGCATCACATCTTTATTTTCGTTTATTTGAAAAAAACGTCTTTAGCAAAAGTGAACACTTGTCCTCAAGGACACCCACACTGACAAGAGGTCTTTCGAGCTTTGTTGGGGAATCAAAAACAAAATAATTACTCACGATTGCTCCGTCTTGCTCGTCTTTTGCGCCAAAGACGACTCTCGATATTCTTGATTGAAGAATTGCTCCTGTGCACATCAAACAAGGCTCTAATGTCACGTAAAGCGTGCAACCATCGAGTTTCCAGGTTCCTAGTTTTTTGGCGGCTCCTTTTAACGCTTCAATCTCGGCGTGCGATGTAACATCATTGAACTTTTCTCGTTGATTATGCCCAACAGAGATTATCATTCCGTCCTTGATCACGACAGCCCCTACTGGAATCTCGTTTTCATTCATCGCTTTTTCCGCTTCTTTTAAAGCTAAATCCATGAATTCAATATCTGTCATATCAATATTATAAAACAATAATAAAACCACCGCACAGGAGTTCTGATCTTAAGGCTGCTTGGTTCCCCACCTGACCTGGTTCGAAGAGCGCTTCTCGCGATGGCTTTATAATTATACACGAATTATTTTATTTCTTAATAGGCTTTAAAACGGATAGTCCTCCCATCCAAGGTCTTAATACCTCAGGAATGATGACTGAACCGTCTTCTTGTTGGTTCTGTTCAAGAAGAGCTGGGAAGACTCTTGATGTTGCAAGGCCAGATCCATTAAGAGTGTGGCAGAAATGCATCTTGCCATTTTTGTCTTTATATCTGCACATACCGCGTCTTGCCTGATAATCTCTTGCGTTAGAAACGGAAGAAACTTCCTTATAAATGCCCATGGATGGAATCCAAACTTCGATATCGTATGTTCTTGCCATTGAGTGTGAGCAATCGCCTGCAGCGAGTTTATCTAACTGATAGTGGAGTCCTAAACCTTCAAGGAGTGCCTGAGCCTTCTTGACCAATTCATCGAAAGCGGCATCTGAACCTGTATCGGTGGTGTATTGGACCATTTCAACTTTATCGAATTGATATCCACGAATCATGCCTCTTTCTTCGGTTCTGTAGCTTCCTGCTTCCTTACGGTAACATGGAGTATATGCGAAATATTTCTTTGGAAGGTCATCTTCTGATAAAACTTCGTCTCTATGTAAATTGACAAGAGCTGTTTCGGCTGTAGGAAGAATGAATTTGCGAGGTTCGCTATCTTCGAGCCAGAAAACATCTTCCTTGAATTTTGGGAACTGTCCTGCTGTATATCCGGAATCCTCATTTAAGATGTGTGGAGGAAGTATAAATGTGTATCCATCGGCAATGTGGGTTGTGATGAAATAATTAAGCAATGCCCATTCGAGCTGTGCACCCAAGCCTGTATATACCCAAGTTCCAGTGCCTGAAATCTTAGCGGCTCTCTTATAATCGATCAAACCAAGCGATTCTGCTAATTCGACATGATCCTTAGCCTTGAATGCAAATTCAGGTTTCTTTCCAAAAACATAGAATGGAACGTTGCTTTCCTTGAAACCAGAAGCGAGATCATCGTCAGGAAGGTTAGGAAGAACTTCGACTGCAGACTTGATTTCAGCTTCAACATTCTTTAATTCGACTTCCTTGTCTTTGTTTTCTGCGGCTAAGGCTTTTACCTTGGCGAAAATTTCCTGAACATTTCCACCTGCTTTTTTAACAGCTGGAACGCTTGCGGACAATTTATTCTGTTCTGCTTTGTTTTCTTCAACTTTTCTAACTAATTCACGTCTTCTAGAGATGAGAACCAATAATGGGTTTGGATCAAAATCCCAACCTTTTTTTGCTAATGCCTGCTTAACGTAATCATGCTTTTCTTCAATAAGCTTTAAATCGATCATAAATACGGCTCCTTATCGCTTGCAGCGATTTATACTAGTACTTAATTGTTAAATCATCAATCAAAGAGTTTAATCTTTGAAATCAACATTCAAAAATACTGATTGAAAAAACTAAACAATTTTGGTGTTTTTCCTTTGTTTTGCAAGAAAAAAGGCCTTAGTGTTACCTAAAGCCTATTCTTTAATTTTATTGAGAATTATTCAACTTCGTCAGGCGTGACGACATCGATTTCTTCTTCGGTTGGCGCAACTAATGATGGATTGATTTCATCTTCGATCACTGTTGTTTCCTCGATTTCCTCGCTCTCTTCAACATGTGGTACGATTGTGATTGCAGCAACTTTGTTGTGAGGTTCAAGATTAATGATCTTAACACCTTGTGTATTTCTACCAGCAATCTTGATTTGGCTGATTGGGGTTCTGATGACGATTCCCTTGTTGGTGATAACCATCAAATCTTCGTCTCCGTTAACACCTCTCATAGCGGTGATTTCGCCATTCTTTCCGCTTGTCTTAAGAGAAAGAACACCTTTTGCACCTCTTGTTGTTAAGCGATAACCATCATAGTGACGAGTTACACCATTTTCATCGGTGATATCAGTATCTTTTGTATATGAGATTTTACCGTAACCTGTTGTTGTAAGGACGAGGAGTTTGTCGCCGTCGATTGATGTTGTGATATCAACAACTTTTGCATCCTCTGCGATTTCGATACCCTTAACACCGGTAGCGTCTCTTCCCATTGGTCTGATGTCGCCTTCCATGAATGCGCAGACTTTACCTGTGTTAGCAGCAAGAACGACTATCGCATTTCCATCTGTTCTCTTAACATCTAACAACTCATCGCCTTCTCTTAATCCAATAGCACGCTTACCATTGTTGTGGATTGATTCGTATTCGCTTAACGATGTTCTCTTGACCAAGCCTTTGACCGTTGCGAAGACAAGGTAGTCGTTAGGGTTGTAGTCGTCACAAGCAATGATTGAGACGATTCTTTCTTCAACGGAATTATCGAGTTTTAATAGGTTAACTGCAGGAATTCCGCGGAATTCTCTGTTTCCGTCTGGGATCATATAACCTCTTAATCTATAGACCTTGCCGAGCGAAGAGAAGAATAGGATGTCTGTGTGTGTTTTGGTATGTCTGATGATTCGGACCATATCGCCGTTCGTTGTAGAAACACCCTTAACACCTCTTCCGCCTCTGTTCTGAGTGCGGAATGTTTTATCGTTCATTCTCTTGATGTAGCCATTCTTTGTAAGAACAACAACGATGTCTTCCTGAGGCAAGAGGTCTTCGTTATCGATATTTGCGGCATCATCTGTAATCTGGGTAAGTCTATCGTCACCAAATCTTCTCTGGATTTCCGAGATTTCCTTGATGAGGAGTTCGATGATATTTGCCTTATCAGATAATAATCTGTGATATTCAGCGATGTTGGCTGTCAACTGTTCGTGTTCAGCATGGAGCTTATCCTGTTCTAATCCTTGTAATCTTCTTAAAGGCATGGCAAGGATTGGTGCAACCTGTTCATCGGTTAAGCCGAATTTATCTTTCAATTTGGTTGTTGATTCTTCGTCATTCTTTGAGCTTCTGATGATCTGAATAACTTCATCAATATGGTCATGAGCAAGGATTAAACCCTGAACGATGTGATCTCTCTTTTCATCGATTTCCAACAACTTCTTTGTTCTTCTTGTCAAGACATCGATTTGGAAGTCGATATAGTTCTGGAGAAGTTCCTTCATGCCCAAAACTTTTGGTGCGTTGTTGACCAAACAAAGGTTGATAATACCAAAGTTTGTTTGCATCGCAGTGTGTTTTAAGAGGTTATTTGCAACGATTTCTGGAATAACATCATGTTTTATTTCGATAACAACGCGGATACCTTCCTTGTTAGATTCATCACGAATATCGGTGATTCCTTCGATAACTTTATCTCTAACAAGCTCAGCCATATTCTCAACCATAGCTGCTTTATTAACCTGGTAAGGAATTTCGGTAATGATGATTCTGCTCTTACCGTTGGCCATTTCCTCAATGTGATATTTTGAGCGGATTGTAATTGTTCCAGTGCCTGTTTTATATGCGTCAACGATACCTTGTCTTCCAAGGATGATACCACCTGTTGGGAAGTCAGGTCCTGGGATGTAATCCCTGATCAATTCTTCGACAGTGATATCAGGATTTTTAGCGACTGCGATAACGGCATTGATGGCTTCGGTTAAGTTGTGAGGAGCCATATTTGTTGCCATACCAACAGCGATACCTTCAGAACCGTTAACAATTAAGTTAGGGATTCTGGATGGGAGAACGGATGGTTCCTTTTCTGTGCCGTCGTAGTTATCAACGAAATCAACTGTATCTTTATCGAGATCTCTAACCATTTCTACAGCGAGCTTATTCATTCTAGCTTCTGTATAACGCATAGCTGCAGCGCCATCGCCATCAAGCGAACCGAAGTTTCCATGTCCATCAACCAATGGATAACGATATGAGAATGGTTGAGCCATTCTAACCATAGTGTCATAGATTGCTGTATCGCCATGAGGATG
>JAKSVD010000114.1 GCA_024408305.1 Bacilli bacterium
GTGCAAGATGGAGTGGACCCAACTGGTCTCCAACTCTTCTCACAGTGGATCAAAGACTATGTTTGGGATATCCAGGCAACAGGTGCTGCCCTCAATTCACAGTTGAAGACAATCATCACCTGCCTTATCTTCATCGTCTTAATCTATGCAGTTTCCAAGTTAATTCGCATCTTCTTCCGCTCACAGATGCAGAAGAGCAACCGTGCAAAGACAGTTATCACACTTCTTGATGGACTTGTTAAATACGGATGCGCAATCGCACTTATTATGTTAGTGCTCAAAGCTTGTGGAGTTGATACGGCAGCCCTCTGGGCAAGCGCAGGAATCCTCGCTCTTGTCATAGGTCTTGGTGCTCAGTCATTAATCGCTGACATCATCGCTGGTATCTTCATCATTTTCGAAGGCGAATACGAAGTCGGTGAAATCATCTCAATCGATGACTTCCGTGGTACGGTCTCCGAAATCGGCATCCGCGCAACTAAGCTTTTAGACGCTGCAGGCAACATTAAGATCATCAACAACTCAGACATCAAAAATGTCGTTAACATGTCACGTGAGCTTTCTTTAGCGGTCGTTGACTGCGAGTTCCCATATGATGTACCTGTTGAATTCGTTGAAAAGCTTTTGAAAGACAATTTTGAATCATTTAAGGAAGAAATCCCTGCAATTGTCGAAGGTCCTTACTATAAAGGTGTTTCAGCATACGAAGCATCTAACGTCGCAGTAAAGATCGTTGCAAAGTGCAAAGAAGAAGATAGATACCAGGTTCAAAGAGACCTCTTAAGAGCTTATAGAGCGGTCTTCAAAGAACACGGCATCGACCTTTCATTCGACCAAGTTGTCGTCTCACAATATCAGGCAACTGATATCAAAGCAACAAAGGCAATCAAGAAAGAAGCTGAGAAGTTTGTCGAAGAGCAGAAAGAACTCTCCGAAGGAATGGAACAGCAGATTAAAGAATAATCTCCTAAGCATAACAAAAGGCGAGACTTCGAATCTCGCCTTTTCTTTTAGATATCGTACTTATGAGCAATCTCGCTTGGAGTCTTTCTTAATAAAGACAATACAGGGACTGTTCCAAGTAATGAGGCAACAATGTATATCGCTAGACCAAGAAGTACAGTAACCCAAACCGAGGAGTTGACTCCCAAGAGGGAGAACAGCTCTAAGAATGAATAATTGAGCACAACGCTGCTAATTATATATCCAATCATCATCGTGAAGAGGATAGCGACAAACGAATCAATGAGATATCTGTAGAATATCTTTCCTCTTGTCTCTCCGAGCTCACGCATAACGCCAATTCGATAGATTTCTGCAAGCATTCTTGAACGCATCAAGAAGTAGATGAAGATGAATGATATGCCAATCAACGCTAGGAAGATAGAAACGAATATAATGCGGATTTGTCCGAGATATTCTTCCATTTGCAACTGAGCGTATTCTTTGGTGTTGACGATCTTGTAACCGTGATCGTCAGCATTCATTGTTTCTTTTACTTTGGCATTATCTTTAATTGTGAATGCAGGAAGTGTTCCTGTTCTTAATGATTCAAGGATTTCGCCCTCGTTGACCACAATGAAGTCAGCCATGATATCGACAGCAGAGATGAAATGGCCGGAAACTTCAAGTGTTGTCATGGAGTGATTTGTTATTCCTTCGATCTTATCTCCGATTGCAACGCCTGCCGATAGAGGAGCTAAGCACTGACCCTTTCCAGGCTTTGTACCGCTAACGATTTTAATTCTAGGGTCATCAACAATTGGTGCTAGGCTTCTTGTTTGTTCATAGCCAAAGCCGGTTGTGTTGACCTCTGTATAGAACATGACTGGGTCATCGAATACGTTTTCAAAAGTTCCAACGACTATTAGTTCTTCTCCATCGGCAACGACGCGATCACCGACAGAATATCCAAGTTTTGAATTTGCAACACATTCAAGGTCGCTGTTATTCAGGTCGACATCAGTGCCTGTTTTGATTGTGTAGCATCCTTCGTAATATGGAGCGAATTTTGTATCGTAGTCATAGGAACCGTAAACGTTTGTGGAACATGTGATATATGGGTCAAGAGCATATAATGTGCCGTATCCATTTTCCGTTAATCCAACGACGGTGATTTCGTTGTGGCATGTTTTTGATTTCATTCCAATGACGTCGTCGAGGGATAGATTATTCGAGTAGATATGGTTGTTCGATTCAATCATTTCTTCAACGTTTGCAACACTCAGCAGGACCTCATTGTTCTTTTCTGGTTTCCTGCCTTTGACTACTTTGCAAATATCATCCCTATAAGGAAGGACTGATAGAGCTGCAGCGAAGCCCTGGTATTGTTGAGCATAGCTACTATCTTTCTCAAAGGAGAAGTATTTCCCGTTTTCAATATCTTCTACAAAGTTCTCGATCGCGTCGTTTTCTATGAGTTTTTTAATAAGAGTCTTCTTTTCGCTTTCATTCCAGTTGTGAACGTCTTTAGGATAAAGAGTCGAATATGACTCATCATAATTTGAGCTAATGATGTCAAAGGATACCAACTGGTAGACGGCCGCAGCGATTCCTAAGAGTGCGCCTATTGCCACAAGCGCAAATTTCATGAATCCGGCTCTCTTGACTGATTTTCTCGTTTTTACAGATGTTTTGAAATACGACCATGTATTTTTTAACAAACCCGGCCTCTTTTTAGGCTCAATGAAGCTACTGGCATCAAAGGTTGAATCATTGCTCGTTTCCTGTACAACCGCCTGTCTATGGCCATCAACAACATTAATTTTGTTGTTTGCGACATGGATGATCTTGTTGCTCTTGATGTAAATTGTATTTCCTCTTACATAGAAAGAGATTTCACCAAGCCCTTCTGAGCCTTCGTCTTTGTATACGGCAATTGAAGTGCCCTCGTTTGAGTATTCCTCTTTTACCATATCCTGGAGATAGAAAGTGTTCTCTGACTGGATTTCCACTCCATCGTTTGATGTATTTTCTTGCTTTCCAATGACCTTGCCATCCTTTAGGGAAATGATTATGTCAGAGTAATAGTTCGCGATGTTTTCTTCGTGCGTGACAAGAAGAATAAGGGCGGATTTAGAAAGCTTTCTCAAAATGTTCATGACCTGAACAGTATTGTTGGTGTCTAAGTTACCCGTTGGTTCGTCACACAAAAGGATTTTGCAGTTCTTAACAAGAGCTCTTGCTATAGCAACTCTTTGCTGTTGTCCGCCTGATAAGGCATAGGCAACTTTTTTGCGGAATTTATACATTCCAACCGCTTCAAGAGCTTCCTTGATTCTCTTTTCAACTTCGTCTTTGTCAACTACTCCAATCATTTCAAGAGCTATCTTTAAGTTGTCGTAGACCGATTCGTTAGTTAATAAGTTGTAGTTTTGGAAAATGTATCCGATGTTCTTTTGGCGGTACTTATCAACCTTACCCATGCTGTAGGATTTGATTTCCTTGTCGCCATAATCAATCGTTCCCTTGAATCCATCAAGTCCGCCGATGACATTGAGCAATGTTGTTTTTCCGCAGCCTGATGGGCCAAAGAACGAAACGATTCCAGTCTCAGGCAATTCTAAGGAGATATTGTCGATGACGTGAATTTCATTTTGCTTTCTTCTGTTGAAGTATTTATCGAGGTTCTTAATCGTAATCATTATTTTGCCTCCTCGCTCTTGAATGTCTTAACAAGAGTCTGTTTGAATATCCTTCTATTCAATCTCCATGCAAGGAAATTGGATAAGAGAAGAACTATTGCGATTGATAAGAGTATCCACCAGACGTTCATACATGATGTTAAGTCTTGGAAGAACTGCACACCAAGCCCGAGAAGTGGGATTGTTGCGATGCCAAAGACAAGGGATACCATGCCGATTAAAGTCATTTCGAAGTGGACGATCTTTGACATTGAGGACTTCAAATATCCAAGGGATCTAAATACTGCGAATTCCTTGATCTTGTAATCATAGATTCTTGAGATAACAACATATGCAACAAGATTTAAAACGAATCCTGCAACGAGAGAGATAATGACAAAGTATTTTGACATTGTGGTATTTAAAGTGGTCTTTGAGACTTCTTTTGCAGGGATAATTACGTCATATCCCTTTTCTTTCATCTCTTTGCTAACTTTATTAACGTTATCTGAATAGATTGTGACTTCAAACACATCATCAGGGACGTAATTTGCTGGAACTGTTACGGAATAAACTTGAGGAATATCATTTGAAGGAGAAGTGTTTATAAGCGTGAAATCTGTCATCCTTACGTTATAGATATCGAATACTGGTACATCGATGTATTCTACTTTGATGTTTGAGTTACCAGTATATCTAACTACTGGTTTTGTGATAGTTGGATCGCTCAATCTATCGACTACAGAAGTCTTCATATCGTACGAGACCGTGGCTTGCCAACCTCCAAAATCTCTATTAGAGAAGTTGTTCATGTATAGTTCATCTTGTAAAGAGTTATATGCATCCTTATCGAGCACAAACTCATATTGATTTACTTTTGGAGAATAAGAGAAGCCTACAAGTGTGTATTGTTTTCTAATACTTGTGGCGGCATAGAGATTTGCACCTAAGTCGACTTGCTTGCCGATTGTGTAATAATTGAAAATGTCATCATGTCTGCTTGATGCGCAAATGAGAATTTCGTTTTCGTATTTTGGTTCTCTTCCTTCGAAAATGTTACTCTTTATCTCTCTTTCAAGACGTTTTGTTACATATCCGAACGTTTGGAAAGCATTTGTCTGATCAATTGTGAAGTAATATTCCTCGACCATCGAATTATAAACAATGCTATCTTCTGCGAATGAGGAGAAATCTGCTTTATTTACAGGTGAATGATCGATATTGTGAACTATTAATCTGTCATCGAATGTTGAACTATAAGGGCTGTAGTTTCCAAAGTTTACATATGAATCGAGGAATGTGCCTAGCGATAGCAAGAATACGACGACAAAACTTATTGCGTACATGACAATTGTGGAGAAAATCGTCTTCTTAGGCGTATTCTTAATGTTCCACTTTGTTATTGTGCCTAACGCGTGCGCAGGCGCTTTCTTTTCTTTATCAAGTAATTCTTCTTCCGTTGCGTTATCCTCTTGCGATAAGTTCGTATCTTCGACAACGACTCCGTCAGACAACCTAATCTTGCGGGTAATGATTGATTCGCATTGTTCAAGGTTATGAGTGACCATTAAGACTAATTTATCTTTTGAGACTTCCTTAATTAGGTTAATGATCTCGTCTCCTGTTTTGGAATCTAAGTTACCAGTGATTTCGTCACAAGCTAAGATCGGACTATCTGTTGCTAATGCTCTAGCGATGACTGTCCTTTGTTTCTCACCACCCGAGAGGTTGATGGCCTTGGATTTGATTCTATCTGTTAATCCGACCTTTTCGATCAATTCCTTTGCTCTCGTTTTTGCTTCTTTTTCCTTCATGCCTTTAAGAAGAA
>JAKSVD010000115.1 GCA_024408305.1 Bacilli bacterium
GCAGGCGAAGGCTTCTATAAATATAATTAATCAGAAAATGATTAGCTAAGGCTTGTCTACGCGACAGGCCTTTTCGTTATGCGTGTCGAATGGGGAGATAGAACCGTCTTCCATGGAAAAATGACCATTACGACTGTTACAACGGCTTCATGCTCTATGAAATCCCAAAGGGCGTTGAGGCTAGTTCGTTACCGGAAGAATCCTTAAGCCAGCTCCCTTATTGGTTCTGGATGCTTGGGTACAATGATGACTCCAACTCATTGCTGTTTTGTGGCTTCCACGGATTCCACACAAAAATCAACGGAAATAGAACATGGGATGACATATTAAAGAACACCGTTTGCTGAGGTTGAAAATATAAAAAACCTCAATTTTGAGCTAATAACTCTTGGATGAGATTTTCTTATGGCTGATATTGTTTAATCCCTTATGGGGTTAATATTGATCTTGATTAACGACAATCATTCTATTAAACAGAATAAAGAGTACTATAATATTTGCATCCCATTTACCTCTTAGTTGGGAACGTCTGAAGTTATGTCAAAATTTAAAAGTTTTCTCCAAAAACAAGTAAAACGATTTTCTAATTACGAACTGATTGGAGGATATATAAAAAGATTTTCCGGCCTATATATTACATTATTGTTTGTCGTGGCTTTCTTTGAGCTTCTTCTTTTCGTACGTGAATCATTCTTGGTTCGTTCGCTTCCGTGGAGACACTACCTTTATCTTATTTCTTACTTTGTTTTATTTGCTGCATCGATTGCTAGCGCACTATTCATCATCTTTAATAATAAACGCGAGAATAACGAGAAAAGAATTGTTACAGTTATCCATTCATACGCGTTAATTGCTTTAATATGGGGTGTCACCATCTCTTTGCTCGATTATATTGGCGGCAACGAATTCCCTGCAGTATTCTTCACCATACTTGCAACAATTGGCGGATTACTGGTCCTCAATCCGTTCATTTACGTGCCTCTTATGATCTTGAGTGGCGTATCGGTCATTTTAGGTATGTATTTTATCAACCCATCGCTCTTATCAGCAGGAAACATAATCAACATTTCAGTACTTTATATAATGATTGCCGTTGTTAGTTACCGCACAACTGCTGTTGCAATATCAGAAGCGGATCAAAAACATTTCTTAACTAAGATTTCTCAAATCGATGCCTTAACCGGGCTTAAGAATGAGAACGCTTATTATCGCTGCCTTGATAAGTTTGACAAAGATGCGGAGAACTATGCTGTTATCGTCATGGACGTCAATGGCTTAAAACATACCGATGATACATATGGTCATAGATACGGTGCTTATTTGATTCAATCTGCAGGCAGGATTCTTCCAACAGTATTCAAGAACTGTGATATTTTTCACACAGGTGGAGATGAATTTGTCTGCATTGTTACAACTGAATTACCAAAGCTTGATGAATATCTAGAAGATTTCGCAAAGACACTCGAATACCAACAGATAACCTTTGATGGACAAGAATTATTCCTCTCTCTTGCAAGAGGTGTTGCAATCCACCAAAAAGGCGAAAAATATTCAGACGTCTACCAGCGTGCTGATAGAGACATGTACGTTAATAAACCAATAGTCAAAGCCAAATATAACATTCAAGGTAGATAAAGACTATTTTGCTAGCAGCAAAGCACAAAGATACGATTTCGTAATAAAAATAGTTAACATTTTTAAAACAGCAGTATATTAGTGATATGAAAAAGATAGCTCTTATACCTTCTTTAAGTCCTGATTCTTCTTTTGTTGAGATTGCAAAAGGTGTTTTTGATGCCGGACTTGATGTTGTTGTAGTTAACGACGGAAGCCCAGTTGAGTGCGATCCGATTTTCGATGCAATAGCGGAATTCGCCGACGTTCTTTCCTATAGAACTAACATGGGTAAGGGCTATGCACTCAAATATGCGCTGAAACATATTAAAGAGAAATACGCTGATGAAGAATACGTTGTTGTCACTATGGATAGCGATGGTCAACATAAGGTAGAAGACGCTTTAAGAGTACTCGATGAAGCCATTGCAGACCCTGATGCCCTTGTTTTAGGTAGTCGAAAGCTAGATAAATCATGCCCTAGGAAATCGCGTGTTGGTAACTGGATGGCCAGAACCACCTTCTTCCTATTCACACACGCAAAAGTCTATGATACTCAAACGGGATTAAGGGCATTTAATAAGAAAATCATAGATCTAATCATTGGCGCTAAGGGCGACCGCTATGAATATGAGATGAATATGCTTCTCGACTGCGTTAGAGCAAAGGTGCAGATTAAAGAAGTGGATATCGCCGTTATTTATATCGATAACAATTCTGGTTCACATTACAATCCGTTAAAGGATACGATGAAGATATTTTGGGAATTAATTAAGTTCTCGCTTTCGTCATTAATCGGGTTCCTTGTTGACTATGGATTATATTCCTTATTCTTATTCGTTTTCCCAGATGCATGGCTCCAAAGGGTGTTAATCGCAAATGTTGTTGCTAGGGTTATATCCGCTAGCGTGAACTTCACTATCAACTATAACCTAGTGTTTAAAAAGAGAGAGAAGTTGTGGTCCGCTGCACTTAAGTATTTCCTCCTCGCATTGTTTATCCTTGGATGCAACACAGGTATATTGTGGCTACTCGTTGATAAGGCTAAATTAAATGAGTTTGTAGCTAAGATTATTGTTGAGGCCGTAATGTTTGTCGTCTCGTGGTTAGTTCAGAGATTCTTCGTTTTTAGGAAGAGAAAAAATGATTAAAAAGATATTGTTTCCTCTAATATTTGGCTTAGTTTTAGCAAGTTATACATCGTATGCTGTGCTAGACACTTTTGTTATTGAGAAAAACCAAGGGACGGTATCTTTCGATGATCATTTCTTCGATGATATTTCTATTCCATCATCCATGCCTCAATCGTCAAAACCGCAGACATCAAAAACCGAGTCATCCAGTTCCTCTCAGATAAATAGTTCGTCTACGAATGATACATCTTCATCATCTTCTAGCGTTGAAGTTTCGTCCTCTATTACAGAACCAAGTTCTATTGTTTCATCTTCCAGCGATTCGTCTTCTAGCATCGATCCTGCTCCAATGGAATTTGCTCCTATTGATTTTACTGAAGAACCAGTAATGGGTGAGTATTCATACACAGATAGCAATATGACTATTCAATATATCACCGAAACTGTTCAAGTTAAGAATAAACAGGGCGCAATGGTAAACACTGTCGTTTATTGCGCTGACATTCATCTTAAGAGCATTTCCCATATGAAAACTGCCTTAGCTAAAGATCAATTTGGCCAGAATATCGTAGAGAAAACAACTTCAATGGCAAAAAGAAAAGGCGCTGTTTTCGCAATTAGCGGAGATTATTATGGAGCCCAAGAAAGAGGATATGTAATTCGTAATGGAACAGTCCTAAGGGATGTTCGTAAAGCAAGAGACAAAGATAAAGGGAGCCTCGCTATTTATACCGATGGAAGCTTCTATCCATTCAAGGAAAGAGAGATTACTTTAGAAGAAATCCAAAATCTTAAGCTTGATCAAGGCGCTAAAGCCTATCAAGTATTCTCCTTTGGGCCAAATCTTGTAAACAACGGAGAAAGAGTCGTTAAGGAAGGGGATGAGGTTGCTATTAGTTCTAAACTAGGCAACCAGAGAACTTCTCTTGGAATCGTTGATGAACTTCATTATGTCGCCGCTGTTTGTGATGGCAGACTCGACTATTCATGGGGCATGGAACTTTATCAGATGGCTGATTACATGATCGGTAAAGGATGTAAGATTGCTTATAACCTCGATGGTGGCGGCAGCGCAACATTCGTCTTTAACAATAAACTTATCAATACGCCTAACACCAACGGTGCAAAAGATATAGAAGAAAGAGAGATTAGCGACTGTGTTTACTTTGCGTAACGAAAAACGTGATATTAAGCGCAACATGTTCATCTATTTGGGCGTGTTTCTTTTCGTTGCTCTATTTGGGTTCATCTATGAGCAGTTTTCCCATGGAGTGTATTCCTTCTTCATGGCGTTTGCATTTCTCTTCCCTATGACGTTGGGCTTCTTGCCTTATATTATTTTCTACTTCTTTGGAAAGGGTTCCTACCCAAGTGTTCTCACAAGCGATCTATATAACGCAGGTGTTGCCACTATAACGGTTGCCTCAATATTTAAAGGCGTATTGGATATCTATGGCACAACAAGAGATGTCCATCTTTATATCTTATCTATCACAGGTTTGATATTGTTAATTGCCGGCGTCGTCTCACACATAGTTTCCCTTGTAAAAAAAGGAAAATAGCTGCGATTTCGCTATAAAAATAAAACTCGCTCACTGCGAGTTGTTTTTATTTGTTAGCTAATTTTTTAACTGTGGTTTCTATCATACCTATGCCATATGATGCTGCATACATAATGACAATAACCACAGGCATAATCGCGTATTTACCGCCGAAAGTAAATCCATAGAAGTCTTCCCATACACCAGCAAGAATGAATGGAACGTAGAAGAAAGAATATAGTGCTGTTGGAGCGATTGAATATAGGGTTTCTTTCCAAGTAAGTTTTCCTTCTTCAAAGAACATATATGCAATCATTGCGGTACCAGGTGTAATGCCGTGGAGGAACAAATTCTTTCCCGCAAACATATACCCATATCCCTGAGTTGGTCCGAGGAAGAAAACTACTGTGAAGAATGTTACACTTATTGCTGCAGTGGCGGATCCCTTTAATATAGTCAACCACCTAGGGATCTCGATATTCTTAACAAGATTTAAGACTTGATATACAGCAAAGGCGGCACAAACAAGTCCACAAAGGATATTTGAATCTATGGTGAAATATTTAAAGATTCTCCAGCTTGTTACTGCCATATTACCATCCCCGACGGTGAAGAACATATCAGCTGAAATCCATATAGCAGATACAAATGTGAAGATGTTTAGAACAATTGCAATTAGTGTTTTCGTTTTCTTATTCATGGAAAATAGTTTAAAGGAAGACGCCTAAAATAGTAATGATTTCGAGCATTGAATTCCCAGCTTTTTGGTTTGCGGTGAACCATGAATAGGTAGCAAGAGTGGCAGCAAAAATGCTGGTAATCGTTAAAAATACCAGTCCATGAAACATATTCAGTTTTGACTTACTCTTGTTAGACATGCCTAATTTAATTACTTTTTTAATAAAGAAGTTCAATTATTTATAAGGCCAAAAACAGTTAATTGAAACAATTATATGTGCGTATGTGCAAATACGCACCCGCACGTATTTAATCAAAATATATATTAATGTTCTTCATGTCATCTCTACGGAGTAGTCACTAGACTGATATCCGATGAAATAAGTCGCCCATTTTGTATAAAACGAGCCTCTCATCGATATTTTTATGAATTAAAAACGACAATTTACGATTTATA
>JAKSVD010000116.1 GCA_024408305.1 Bacilli bacterium
ATGGCGATGGACGCGTGACTAATGATAAGCAAGACAATTGATGAAAGGATAAGTGTCCAATGAGTAGACCTAAATACATAAATCTGTTTCTGTCTTGCGTGCTAATTTCAAGCTGTAGCATAAAATCCGTTACACTGGCAGAGGCCATAACTATATATCAGGAGATATGCAAAAAACTTGAAGATTCAGAGAACGAACCACAAACAGCATTAACAACCAAAGCATGTTATAGTGAAGAACGCGAAAATGGGTGCAAGGTTGAAATAAAATTATATGGATACCACGATGCAAATGGAGAAACGTTTTACCTGAATAAGCATCTCTACGAAAAAACAAGCAAGGGAACAAGTGAAGGAGACTTCGAGGCTTGGTCATGGAAAGATGCAGAAAAATACTATTACGCAACTCGTTCAAAATTCGGCGATGAAGAAACGTTGTGTTGGCGTTATACAAACACTTTAATGACCAATAATTTAGGATTAGAAAACTATCTAGACCTTTCTCTAAACATCGCAAAAGAGAACTCGGAGCTCAGCAGCGAAAGCCTTAAAGCAAAATTCGGCGATGATGTTAAATGGTCGTTTCAAAGTTCTGGGAGAGGGTCGTTGTCAAGTGTTATCAGTGGCAAGATAAAAGACGAATCCATCCAAGAAAAAATACATTACGAAGATTTTCTTCTCAGAGAATATTTTTACGTAAGAAGAAATATTACTGAGCAATACACATTTGATCACAAGAAGTCAAAGTTTGAAAAACCAGATATCAGTTTATTTGAATTTGTTGATTCAATAGAAAAATAAAGAGGAAAAAGATCATGTCAAACATCAGGCATGATCTTATTCTATAGTCTGTTATTTACTATAAGTTGCGAGTAATTCTTCTGCGTGTGATAGATACTTATCTAACTGCGTTCTGAGAGAGATTTATTTTGTTCTGCTCAGGTAAATTAGATTTGTTCTATTACATATTAGAACGTTGGGGCAGCGAACGGCAATGTCACACCAGTCGTTGTGTATTCAGTTGCAACAACCACCACTTGCGATCCGATGTGATATTCAAGACACAAGTTTGTTGTCTTGTCGATATAGAAGCTGAAATTATCGTCGCCAAACAACGTTGTCTCAATGCCACAGATTGTCTTCTTTTCTGATTTTTCGCTGCAATATTGGTTGCAATATCCAAATGGATCGCCTAATTCAGCGACTTCACCGAAATCGTTGTTAGACAACATTTTAAATAAAGATGCGTAATTATAACCTTCGGAATCCCATTCGATTGTTCCACCGGATTTTTCTCCTAAATAAGAAACATATCCGTTTGCGGTTTTTGTTGCATAGCCATAATCGTTGTTATGGATGAACTCATATGTGTCGCCAACCTTATACATCTCATATGGTTTAATTGATGCTGAATGAGTAATGACCATCTTGAGGTTTGTTGGCATCTTGAGCTTTGAATCTCCAGTCTGTGTTGCCTGAGAGTTTCCTCCGGTTGAGATTTCTGGAGCACTCTCTTTACCTTCCGATTTCTCGCCCTGGCTAACAAGAGTTTCACCATTATCCTTTGATGGCTGTGATCCAAAATTGATTGGGTTCTCGCTACAACCTGCTAAAAAGAGCGCTGAGATTGATAATAAAGCAATTGTCTTCAAGTTTTTCATATAGATCTCCATCCTTATTCTTCAACTGGAGGTAAGTTTGGAACGGTGATTCCGCTTGTTTTGAATGATGTAACTTCAAATCCTGTTGATGCAGATTCTGTCATAACTGAAGCGCCGAGGTCATACTTCATTGTGATTCCCGTTTCCTGATCGATAGCGAATGAATACTCAACCTTTTCGATGATTGCGTTGAATTTGTACTCATAGATATCGCACTTTCTACCAGCAATAGTTGTTGTTCCGTTCTTCTTGAACGCACCATCGTATGCATGTGCGGAATACATCCAAACGCTTAATCCGAGTTCAAAATCGATTGATCCTTCTAATTCTGAGCTTTCGATTCTGTCTGTGTAGTACCACTCGCCGTCAGAAATTGAGTAACGCGTTGTGTAGTTGTCTTCTCCAAATACGAAAGCGCAACCTGTGTCTGCATCCCTGTAGTACCAATCCACGTTGTCCTTAATGCCATAAGTATCTGCGGATTCCTCTGTTTTGACTCCATCTTCATATGAGTAATAAGACATGGAAATCTCAAATCCAGTTGTGCTAGCTAACTTTTTGACATTTGCCTTTGTTGCCTCGAGATCGTACTTAAGGGTGTCGGTTCCAGTTTCTTCTCCGCCGACTAAATCTCCTAAATTGCCAAGAAAACCACACGACGTGAGCATCATGGCAGAAAGACCAACGACAAAGAGTTTGTTAATTTTCTTCATAAAAGTTCTCCTTAATAAAAAATATTTGCCGAAAATTTAAACATTAATCCAAAAGATTATAAGTAGCCATATGTCTACTCTTTTGTCTATATGTGTATATGTGTTGTATTTGCAAGAAAGAATGATACATTTTTATGGGGATAAAAACATTGAAGTAAAATAAATATTTTATGAAGAATCATTTATTTGTAATCGCAATAGCGTTGCTCTCATTAAGCTCTTGCGGAAATATCGAAAATAGTCAAACCATAAATTCATATAAAGACCTTGTAGTTGCTATCAACAAAGCCGAGGATGGAGACACTCTTTTCGTTGGCGATATTGACTTCAGAGGGGAAGAACAATTACACAAATCCATCTTCAGGATCGATGTATCCAAAGACATAACGATCAAAGGCGCGTATAAGAACAAGAAATCCATCTTCACCAGCGGTTCATTTAATCTTGCAGGTACCAAGGTGATGGATGATTGTTTGAACGTCCAATTCGAAAATATATGCTTTGACGGAGATATCGATGGCGCTTCTTTAAGTGATGCGTCATGGGTGTATGAAGACATTGATGATTTAGAACCTAGACTTTGCCAATACGCGATGTTCTATAAAGGCAACGTTGAAGCCTCTTATAACAACTGTGATTTCAAAAACTACATGAACGAGAATGGAGGAGCTTTCTTCGCGTTATATGGAGACTATCCTGGAAATGAGTTCATCCTTTTGAATTACGGCGACAACGCTCAATGCAAATTATCTGTAAGAATTGATAGCTGCAACTTTGAAAACAACTATTCCTTCTACGGAGGCGGAGCAATCTATATCGAAGGGTGCAAAGAGAACGTTGATATTAGTATCAATAACACCAAGTTCTTAAACAACAAAACGTCATGCATGGACTACGCCCAAGGTGGAGGCGCATGCTTCTTTAGCGATTTGAACTCAACCATCAAAAACTGCGAATTCTCAGGCAATAACGGCAGCTACTCATATGGACTAACAAGAAAGGACGTTGCCGACATAAGTGATGTACCTCCTGAATTCGTAGAGGATTACCTATCAAGTATCAACGATCAGACTTCTGGCGGCGCAATATGTACAAAGCAAGGAAACTGCTCAGTTATCAACACAAAAATCACGGGAAACAACGCTTCATTAGGCGGCGGAATCGCTGCATACAACACAAAGATGTTAGTAGATGGATGTGTGTTCTCCAACAACACAGCAATGTGTGATTTATTAAACAATCCAACCGACTCAACAGGCCCGTGGTCCATGATGGGTTTAGGTGGCGCGGTCTATATCAATTCCAGCGATGGCACAATCAATGAATTTTGGAACTCTAGTTTCTATGAAAACGTCGCTAGAAACGGATACGGAAGCATCTATTCCTGGTACAACGGGGCAAACGATGGAGGCGTATTGATTTATCCAGATGTCAAAGTGAACTTCTGCTCATTCAAGGACAACAAAGAAACCATCTCATACAAAAAGGTTTTAACCGAATGGTCGGCAAGAAGCGGCAACGGATTTGAAATACCACACATCAAATACAACGCTTGCATTGTTTCTGATGAACTATCATGCAATTACTTTGATAAATACGAAAAGCCAGTACTTGAGAATAACTACTGCTACTTTACAGACGAAGCACATCTATCGAGTGATAAGGTTCAGCTAACAGTAGACAAGGAATCCATACACCTAAAGGCAACATCAACTGGCAACGTTTCATTAGAACTACCTAAAGAGTTTGTTAATGAAATAACTAAAGGACATACCTCAAGCAAGGAACCTGCAAAATATAGATTAGGCACTAACTATTCTGCAAAGCTATATGAAGAGTCAAAAATGAATAAGAGTAACCTACCGTTGATAATAGGGCTTTCATCGGCGGCCTTAATTTTAATCGTTGTTACAGCAATTGTGGTTGTCGTTTTGAAGAAAAACAAAAAGGAAACAACACAATCAGAAAACAATTCTGTCGGATTAACCGATGATGAACTAATCGCGAAAATCGAAGAAGAATACAAGATAACATCTAGAGAAAAAGATGTTTTAAGGCTGATTTTGCAAGGAAAAAGAAGGTCAGAAATGGCAAAAGAACTATTCCTCTCAGAATCCGCAGTTAAGAAATACATTTCATCTTTATATGCAAAGATAGGAGTTCATTCAAAACTAGAATTGGTTGGTAAATATCAATCCAATAGATTATAGTTGGACCTGCTTCATCTAGTAAAACCGTTTCACAATAAATTAATTCAAGCGCAAACGATTCGTTAGATCCTAACGTTACAAAATCCCCTTACATAAGCAGCATCAACCGGAATCTAAAATCACAATTCAGTCTTCGTCTGGAATACGAAACGGATCGAGACCAGGGGGGATCAACTTTGCTCATTATAATGGATACACGAAATCGCGTCTTCCTTCCTTATACTTGCGGACGCAATCAAGTTGGATTTATAAATCGTATTCCATGAAAAATACCACTTTCTTTTTTGTCCAGGATTAGGGGCACATTTCAGTCCCTTGGCCGGTGACATTTGTGCAAAGAAAAAAGATAGGCCGTTTAAGCCTGCCTTGATCTCATGCCTTGCAACGATCCGGCTGCCGAAGGACAGGTCCGCTGAGGGACGTTTGGTTCATCTCTTTGAGGGACATCTGGTTCGTCCTGCGACAGAGTAGAATCGCAAAAGGAAACGACAAAAAAGACCGCCCATATTGTGAGCGGTCTAGTTTTTTGCTTGAAGATTGTAGCAGAACAAATCTATTTTTTCTCAACAGGACAAGATTTATTTTCCTCGCCCATCATCTCGTCCAGGTAGACTTTCAGCCT
>JAKSVD010000117.1 GCA_024408305.1 Bacilli bacterium
TATATTCTTCATAATCTCCAGTCTGACAAGCGTGCTGGAGGTGGACGATTGTTAATGGGTCATAGATATGATCATGGTTATTCTTTCTATATCCATGCAATCCGGTTGAGAGAAGGATATCGTCTTTCTTTCCTAAAGCCTTCTTTAGAAGAGAGATCGTATTTGCTTCGATTTCCTTCATTCCAATACCGCCTAAAGATGATGGGGTATTGGTGAAATATTTATCCACCAATTCATCATTTAAGCCGATACATTCAAAGATCTGCGCGCCTAAATATGACTGGATAGTGGAGATGCCCATCTTTGAGGTAATCTTGGTGATTGATTTGGTGACTGTCTCAACATAGTTATGCAATGCAGTCATAGCATCAATCTTGATATAACCACGATTAATATACTGTTCGATGGTCTCATATACTAAATAAGGATATATAGCGTTAACGCCGTATCCGATAAGTGTTGCGTAGTGGTGGATTTCTCTAGGTTCACCTGCTTCTAAGACAATTGAGACATGAGTTCTCTTAGAGGTTTTGATTAAATGCTGATGGACCGCACTAGAGACTAATAATGATGGGATAGCAACTCCGTTCCTGTTTCTATCAGAAAGAATAAGGATTGATGCTCCTGAATCGATCTTTATATCACATTCGATAAAGATTCTCTCTAATGCCTCCTCCATATTCTCCTTTTGAGGGTCATAGCAAATAGAGATCACTTCGACCTTAATTTTCTTGGTTCTGTAGAGATTTTTAACTTTATAGAACTGTTCTTTAGTCAAGATTGGTGAGGATAATCTTACTCTTTTCGCGTTTAAGCTAGTTGGGTTAAGCATGTTTCCTTCACTTCCAAGATATACTGCGCTAGACATGACAATGCTCTCTCTAATCGAATCGATTGGAGGATTGGTAACCTGGGCAAATCTCTGCTTAAAGAACTGGAAGAGATTGAATTCTTTCTTCATCAATACCGCTAAAGGGATATCGTTACCCATAGCGACTAGCTTTTCTTGCTTGTCTCTAGCGATTGGAAGGATTCCTTCCATCAATTCATCGTAAGCGTAGCCGTATTTACTTTGTAAGAAGGTGAGGTCATATTCGCCTTTTTCTTCCTTCTCATTTGGTAAATCATCGATATTGATGATGTTCTTGTTCCATTCCTTATATGGCTTAAGAGTTGAATAATATGACTTAATCTCATCATTCGAGATGATTTTACCTAAAGAGGTGTCCACTAAAAGGATCTTGCCTGGTTCAAGTCTTCTCTTCTCTAAGATATTGCTCTCATCAATTGGTAATGAACCGGTTTCTGAGAAGAGGATTAGATAATCGTCTTTTGTGACATAGTATCTTGATGGTCTTAAACCGTTTCTATCTAAAGACGCACCCACTTTTGTGCCATCACTGAAAATAATGGAAGCAGGGCCATCCCATGGTTCCTGGAATGTGGAATTGAACTGATAGAAGGCTTTGAGGTCTTCATTCATTGCCTCATCCTTTTCCCAAGGCTCAGGAATCATCATCATGATGGTTTCCTCTAAAGAACGCTCATTGAGATACATGAATTCAAGGAAGTTATCAAACATCGATGAGTCTGATGATTCCTTAAGAATAATTGGTCTGACTTTCTCTAAATCTTCTTTGAAGAGATCTGATTTAAATAATCCTTCTCTAGCTCTAATGGAGTTTACATTACCTCTGATGGTATTGATTTCTCCGTTATGGCAGAGATAACGATAAGGATGGGCTCTATCCCAGCTTGGGAAAGTGTTGGTGGAGAATCTAGAGTGGACTAAAGCAATAGCAGTTTCCACTTTAGTGTCCTTTAAATCTAAATAGAAATCCTGCACCTGTGTAGATACGAGCATGCCCTTATAGACGATGGTCTTAGACGAGAATGAGCAGAAATAGAGTTTAGAATTTGCCTTTAATGCGCGTGATTCAATAACGCGTCTAGCAATATATAGCTTTCTTTCAAATTCTAGACCTCTTTCAATACCTTCAGGTCTCGCAACAAACAGCTGCTCAAGATATGGCATTGTCTTTAATGCTGTTTTACCAATACCATAGGTATCATAAGGAATTCTTCTATATCCAAGGATTGTTATTCCCTCCTCCTCCATGACTTCCTTGATTAAATCTTTTTCGATTTGTCTAAGTTTCTCGTTTGGCGAGAGGAATAATTGTCCTACTGCATAGTCATATTCATTTGGAAGTTCGAATCCAAGAATCTGGTCCTTGAAGAATTTATGTGGAATTTGAAAGAGAATTCCCGCTCCATCACCGGAATTATCTTCGGCTCCCGTTCCCCCACGGTGTTCCAAATGGATGAGGATGTTTAATGCGTCTTTAATTGTTTTATGCGATCTAATGCCTTTGATCTGAGCGATTGCTCCGATACCGCAAGCGTCGTGTTCATAGCTTGGGTCATACAATCCTTGCTTTTCTAAGTTATCCAACATTTTTCTTCCTCCTATTTCTTGCATTCCTCGATGATTAGCAATGCGGATTCAATCTTTGAGATTCTCTCGTTCATTGCCTTTCTCTCGATATAGTGATGGGCATCATCTTCGCTGATTCCTTTTTTCTTAATCAGCATGACTTTTGCCTCGTTTATCAATTTGATTTCCCGTAATTTGTCTTTAAAGGAAACGTTATTTACCCTTTTCTTTAAACTCTCTAATTTCTGCCTAGTCAAACAAAGTATCTTTATTGACTGGGAAAATAAGGTGGATGGAGTAGGTTTTGATAAGGTGATGATTCCTAATTCATTCGTCTTATCAAACACCTCATCGTAATCATTTGCTTTAGTTAGAAGCATGATGCCAACTTCATATTGGTCATTGATTTCTAATGCTAGAGATAAGGCTGATTCATGCTCTAATGGGGAGTTGATAATGACGATGTCAAAATGCCTTTCAAGTAAAAGGCGTCTGGCATTCATCGAATCCTCAGCGATTGTTGGAGAGGATATTTGATGATTGTCCGCTAAGTTTTTCATGATGGCGGTGGTGATAACCTTGCTTGAGGAGATTACCAACACCTCATACCTGATTTCTTTTAGCATTTAACAACTCCAAAATGACATTATTTATCTAGCTAACAGAGTTAAGATATCGCTGTAAAGCAAATAGAAATTCGTGTAATAGTTAATTCCCTTTATTGTGATTGAATCATCAATCTCCACAATTGATTCAAAATCAGCATTTTCATCGACTAAATATTTTCTAAGTGATGAGAATCCTTCTTTTAGGTTGGAATAATATTTGTCTAAGTTACATCCATCACACTTAATTCCGATTAATTGAGTGGATGGTTGTCCATTTTGAATAGGATTTGCACTGAAATCCGCTTCTAAACCATTGATTGATGTTAAAGTTCTTGTAACCGAACCGAATGTAATTGAATTCTCTGCGGCAACCATTGGAGAAGCCTCAACCAAACAGATTGTGTTCTGTCCAGGACCGAATGAATGGTATGAGCCACATGTATCAATTCCCATCTCTGATAAGTTAAGGCAGATATCTCTTCTAACCTTTTCGCCCTTATCTAATGGAGAAACATCCATAAATGAACCTCTATCATATGCGATGTATGTGTTATTTCCTTCTTCATCGAGTTTGAAGGCATAGAATTCGAAATGCTGGAAGAAGCTAACATCGTCTAGGCCTGTCTCCTGGATTGTTTTCTTAAGCATCATTCTTGGGGTAATAACGTTTGGGTCACAAGTTAAGACATCGCAGAACATTCTGATAACCCTACCCTGGGATGGTCTCCAAGGAAGTGGAGCAATGGTGTCTAAATCTGGAATTAAGGTAACCGTCTTAAAACTCTCGAATCCATAGATGCTAGATGATGGAATCTTAAAGCCATGATCAAGGACATCCTCAAGTTCATTTGGCATGATTGAGATGTTCTTCTGAACACCTCTATAATCAACGAACGCTAAACGGATGAACTTAACATCCTCTTCAGTTACATATGCAAGTACATCTTCCTTTGAATACTTCATGAATTACCTCCAAAAAATAAAATAGGCGATCAAGGGGTGCAAAAACCCATTTCTTGAACGCCTTTGTTCGCTAATATAGTATCATGAATTCAATAATGAATTCTATAAAATCTTGTTCTACAAAATTTTCATAACAAAAATTTTATAAAATATAAATATTTTATATTTAGATGAAAATGTTTGTAAAATATTTGAAAGTGCTTACACATTAAAAACAATTTTTTGCAGTTGACATCCTCCTTTTCTCTCCTAAAATTGTGGGCAGTAAGGCAATGGGGCCGCTATGTATTTGCATAGGTCTCACTGCCTTTTTTTGTTTTTAAGGAGAATCAAAATGAAACAAGTTCAAGAATACTTCGGCTGTAACGTGTTCAATGACAAAGAGATGAAAATGAGATTGTCATCAGACGTTTACAAGAAGCTCAAAAAGACGATCACAGACGGAAGAGAGCTCGACATCAGCGTCGCTAATTCAGTTGCACAGGCAATGAAGGAATGGGCAATCGAAAAGGGTGTCACGCATTACACTCACTGGTTCCAGCCAATGACTGGCATCACAGCGGAGAAACATGATAGTTTCATTTCTCCAGAAGATGACAGCCGCGTCATCATGGAATTCAAAGGCAAAGAATTAGTCAAGGGTGAGCCAGATGCATCCTCATTCCCAAGTGGTGGCTTAAGAGCAACATGCGAAGCAAGAGGCTATACAGCATGGGACCCAACAAGCTTTGCGTTCATCAAAGGCAAGACATTATGCATCCCAACAGCATTCTGCTCATATGGAGGAGAAGCACTTGATAAGAAGACACCTCTCCTTAGATCAATGCAGGCTCTTAACAAGCAGGCTGTTAGAGTTGTTAAGTTATTCTCAAAAGACGTTGAAACAGTTAGAACAACAGTCGGTCCTGAACAGGAATACTTCCTTGTTGATAAGGAAATCTTCGATAAGCGTAAGGATTTAATCTATACAGGAAGAACCTTATTCGGCGCACTCCCTCCAAAAGGACAGGAAATGGAAGACCATTATTTCGGTTCAATCAAGCCAAGAGTCCAGGAATTCATGGATGAACTCAACGAAGAATTATGGAAACTTGGAATCCTTGCTAAGACTGAGCACAATGAAGTTGCTCCTGCTCAGCACGAATTAGCTCCTATCTTCTCCACAACAAACATCGCAGCCGACCACAACCAGAT
>JAKSVD010000118.1 GCA_024408305.1 Bacilli bacterium
TGGCTGCAACGGAATGATATCCTTTCCTATTACAAGGGACGCTGGTTTTGCAATGGTGACCTCGCATTCCATACATTGGTAATTTTCTTTCTTCATATCTCTTTCTTAACGCATCCCTATCAGAACTCAAAGGCCTAGATGTTGTTGTAATCAATTTCTCTAATGGCCTATCTAAGAAATATAGGGTTCCATTTTGTTTTAGGTGGTCAACATTAATCGATCTAAGGATAGAGCCACCACCTGTTGCAATAACCTGCGATGGATGTTTAGCAATCTCGGTTATCACCTCTGATTCTATGTCTCTAAATGCCGCTTCTCCGGATTTTGCAAAGAATTCGGATATCTCCATGCCAATTCTTTTGACAATTTCCTCATCAACATCAACAAATTGTTTGTTTAATGACTTCGCCAATTCCTTGCCAACAGTGGTTTTTCCGCTGGTTGGCATTCCAATCAAGACGACATTCTTCTTATCCTTAACCAAAGAGTTATAGACATTATCGATAAGTGATTCATCAAGCTTTTTGTCTAAGAAATATTGTTCTCCATAAAAGGCCTGTGCGACCAACATATAAAGCCCGCCACGGCATGGAATGCCACGCTTTTCAGCTTCTATGATAAGAGGGGTTTTCAATGGGTTATAAACAACATCGACAACGCCAGAAAGATTTGGGAACCTGTTGATGTCAATCGCGACTGTATCGTTCTTTGGATACATGCCGCATGGAGTTGTATTAACCAATACATCTATGTCACTAGGCAATTCTTCATTCTTGATGCAGCCCGGAATGTCTCTAGTATCAGTAACATATACTTCCTTAGCCCCAAGTTTCTTAACGATATATTGAGCAGTCTTAGATGCGCCGCCTGCTCCTAGGATAGCAACCCTCTTGTCTTTAACAACGATTCCATTCCTTAAAACCAAAGCCTCAAAACCTGGAGCGTCTGTATTGTAGGCATATAACTTCCCGTCTTTATTCACGACGGTGTTGCATGCCCCTATTGCTTTGACGGAATCATCCTGGTAATCGACATATGGTAAAACAGTAAGCTTATAAGGAATTGTGACATTAATGCCCCTAAAATCTCTATCTTTTAGGAATTCTTCAATATTTGCTTCACTGATTTCCTTTAACACATAATCAGAAATCTCCATCATCTTGTGGATATCAGGAGAATATGAATGTCCGAGTTTTGCTCCAATTAAACCGTATTCCATAAGATTAATCCCTATTTTGCAAAGTATTCTCTACCATACTGAAGAGATAAAAGATCAACGACAACTAAAGCGGACAAGGCTCTAACAACTGGAACGATACGCCTTACGATTGCAGGGTCATGTCTTCCCTTAACTGAAATTTCAGCATTGTCCTTAGCTTTCATATCAACGGTCTTCTGTGGAAGTCCAATGGACGGTGTTGGCTTAACAACCATTCTATAAATGACAGGCATGCCGTTTGACATACCTCCGTTAACACCACCGGCGTTGTTGGTTAGGGTAATTGCTCTATCGCCCTCCATCCACAATGGATCGTTAGCTTCTGAGCCTTTCATATTTGCGAGTTCAAAACCAGCACCGAATTCGATGCCTTTAACCGCCCCGAGAGATAACATGGCGTTTGATAATTCGCCATCTAATGATGAGAACCACGTTTCACCGATACCAACTGGCAGCCCCGTGATTGCCGCTTCAACTATTCCACCGATTGAATCATGCTCGGTTGCTGCAAACTCAGCTTCATGTTGCATAGTCTCTCCAACATCTTGAATCGTTGGATAATCCTTAGCGTTTACCTGCTCGATTTCAGGGAATATTGGGTCAAATCTAGCGTCTTTTATTGTTCCTAATTGCTCAATATGTGCCCCAATTGCAATCTTTTTTGAATTAAGCATATCTAATGCGATTGATCCTGCTGCAACAATTGCGGCAGTGATTCTGCCCGAGAAATGACCACCACCTCTATAATCCTGGAAACCATGATATTTCTCGTTAGCTACATAATCAGCGTGTCCTGGTCTAGCTAATTCACTTTGATAATCGCTTGAATGGGTGTTTGAATTCGGGATGAGAATTGTGATTGCCTCACCATTTGAATATCCGTTAAATACGCCTGAAATAATTGAGAATTCATCTTTCTCAACACGTGGGGTTTCTCCTTTTCCCTGAGGACGACGCTTGGCCAATAAAGCGCGGATATTATCCTCATCGATTTTTACGCCACCTGGCACGCCATCGAGTGTTGCGCCTATGTATGGGCCATGGGATTCGCCAAATATCGTTAAAGTAATGTTATGTCCTAATGTGTTTCTCATAGCCATTCCCCTTTCAATAGTTTTCTCATATCTTCTAACGGAATATTCCTAATCTCGAAACTTCCGATTTCTTCAACCAAGACGACATCGACGTTTCTATTAGACGTCTTCTTGTCCCTAGCCATCAATTCCATCAAGGCTTCCTCTTCCACTTTATGGCTTTGAGGTAGGCTATATTTCTTAAGCAATGAACGGATTCTCTCTTTTGCATCACCTTTTGAAACATAAAGCATTCCGATGCCAACACATTCTCCGTGCAAGAGAGTTAAATTAGCGCCACTCTCAATCGCATGACCGACCGTATGCCCGAAGTTTAAAACTTTTCTGAGCCCCGCTTCCTTTGTGTCTTGCTCAACAACGCGTTTCTTGATGTTGAGTGCACCAATAATGATGCTTTCTATATCGCCTTCTAAATCATTAGATTTCTCGATTAATTCGAAGAGGTCCTTATCGCAGGTTGCGCCCATCTTAAAAGCCTCAACAAGTCCAGCATGTATTTGTCTTTCATCCAAAGTCTTAAGGGTATTTGGATCAATTAAGACTGCAGATGGCTGATAAAACGCTCCAACAACATTCTTATATCCCTCTAAATCTACAGCCGTTTTTCCACCGATTGATGAATCCACCATCGATATCAATGTTGTTGGTATGTTGTAGAATTCTATGCCTCTCATATAACAGGCCGAGATAAAGCCTGCCAAATCTCCACAAACTCCACCTCCGACTGCAACGACGCAGTCTTTGCGGGAGAATTCATGATCTAACATATAAGCAATTACGCTTTTGAACGAATCAAGATTCTTGCTAGCTTCGCCTTGAGGGATGATGAAGATGTGTCCCTCCTTAGCTTTTGATGCAACATACTGAGCATATTCAGCAGGTACTCCACTATCGGTAAGAACAAGAACTTTTCTATTCAAATTGAAAATAGAGCCGACCTCACTCAAAGATCCCCTCTCTACTAGGACATCATATGCTGGATTGGTTTCGACTCTAATAATCATCGTTATTCTCCTCTGCTCATCTGGTAAGTGCCAAGAAGCTTGACCTTATCACAGATTGTATTTAATTCCTGGAGCATATCTCTTCCGTCAACGGAATTAATGTTGCCTTCGAGTTCAACAAAGAAATAATAATTCCACATAAGTGACTTCATTGGTCTTGAACGAAGGTTACGCATGTTGAAGGAATGTGCGCCGATGATGTTTAACGCTTTAGCTAGAGCGCCGGCCTCGTTTAGAACGGTGAAGACCAAAACAAAGTGTTCACCCATTTTCGAAGATGCATCAGGCTTGTTGTAAGAACGGGTGAAAAGGGCAAATCTAGTTGTGTTATTGCTTGCTGAATTGATTTTGTATTCAAGAACTTCTAATCCATAGAGTTCCGCATTCTCTGGGCTAGCAATAACTGCGACGTCGTTAGCTGATGATTCGGATAAGGCCTTAGAAGCAATGGCGGTATTTGGATATTCGATTGTGGCAAATCCGTGATGCTTAATGTATTCATCGCACTGGGATAAAGCCTGTGGGTGGCTCCAAACTGTCTTAATATCCTCGATTCTTGTTCCAGGTTTCACTAATAATGCGTGGCAGATTTCAAGCTCAATAACCTGCGAAATGCTAAGATTTCCAGAGAAAGATAGATCTAATACCGAGCCAACATCCCCAGCATATGAATTTTCGATTGGAAGCATCGCTCCATCGCAAGTTCCATCAACAACCGAGGCATAAGCTTTCTCGAAACTAGAATACGCAACTAGTTCTGAATATCCAGGAATCTTCTTGGCAGCTAAATATGCATATGCTCCTTCTACTCCGCAATAAGCAACTTTGGAACCAGAATTCAATCTTGTCTGGTATTTTTTAGAGACATCCATGGTTGCCTGTAAATACTGAACGTAATAATCCTGGATCATTGGATCCTGAACCATGGTTTTGTTTCTTTCAATAATTTCTGCTTCGCGCTTGCTGTCGGTAATTGGAAGGCCATTAGCTTTTTTGTATTCGGCAACGGTCTGAACAGCTTTCATTCTTTTTTCAAATAATGAAGCCATCTCCTTGTCAATTTCGTCTATCGTCAATCTTGCCTGTTTTAGTTCATCCATAACAATGTTCTTCTTTCCGTTATTGGAAATTATCCCCTTTCTTTATCATTTCTTCCATCTTTTTAGATGGTAAGAAAAGAAAACGCTGACTTTCGCCAGCGTTCATCACTTGTTTTACATGAAATCAAGAGCGTGCTGGCTTAAAGTGACTAAAGTAAAAATAGCCGCTAAAGTAAAAGCTAAAAGTAGCGATTGTAGCTAAGTTTTTACAATTGTTCTTCATTGCCATAAAATCTCCTATGAACAAATAATGTCATCGAGAAGAAATATGTCAATAATTGTTTTTTGTTTTAGCTGATATTTGTTTTGCTGACCGCGTAAAACCAGCAGAAACCTGTCTCGATATCACAAACCTTTGGCTTGCATCCATTACTCTGCCCACCCAGAACATCATCTAATATTTTTGTGACGTTACAGGTGCCAAAAAAAGAAAAAAAGACAGCTTTCGCTGCCTCCCCCTTTGCATCATACGCTTCCTGCACCGCTCTCACTCCTCACGGAGCGCACGGCCTAGCGCTGGCGATGGAGGGTACTCCATCTCTTGCCATCTCCTTAGCAATCACCCAGTCTTTGTCTCGCTGTCCTCACGGGCCTCGCCTTTATTCTGGGTCGATCCGGGAATCTCCTTCCTCTTTCCTTCCGGATTTCGGCGGTTTGATTCTCCTGCGGGTTCTTTTTCCTCCCCCGCTTTACCATTGTCTTTTCGGATTAGCTCCGGCCCCTTCTTCCGATCTC
>JAKSVD010000119.1 GCA_024408305.1 Bacilli bacterium
ATCTTCAATTTCTGCTGATGGTATTAGTCACTCTTCCGATACAGAATCATCATCCTCGTTTAAAACTAGAACTAGCAAAAGTGGCGAAAATAATTCAAGTTCAAAGATATTCTCTAGCACCTCAAAATCTGAAGAAATTGTTTCATCATCTTTATCATCCAACCCTCAAATTCCAGATAATAAAATTTACACAATTGCAGAGGTTAAAGAACTTTGCAAAAAGGTGACAGGATTAAATGAATCAGGCATAGCCGTGGATTCAGGAAACACCTTTACAATTAGGGGTTTGGCAATTTCAAAATTCAGTCTTGTTAAGACGACTTCCAAATTTGGTTTGGATAAATCATCCCCTTATAAAATTTTGGTTGGCGATGAGACTGGTTATATTGTTGTTGCTTCTTCCTTTTCGAACGATGGAAATACCCTTTGGGGTAAACTCTCCGACCACGCAGGAAAGATAACATCGAAATATACGATAACAGGATATCTATCAATGTATTTGAATCAACCTGAATTGTATGTTTCAGGTAAAACTTTTACTTGGGACGAGAATCTCGATACTAATGTCGATTATAAAAAATATGCAAAAGACGTAATTGATCTAGACTCTTTCTATGACGAGGCTGTTAATGTCAATTACAACTGTGCAGGTCACGGATATGGCGAAATACACAAGGTAGAAGGAGTGCGCTGTTTTGACCAAAGAGACAATGTATACTTCTTTACTAACGGAAAATCGGTTATGAAAGTCATTAAAGGTTTGGCCAGTTTTTCTGTTGGTTCAACGTATGATTTATATGGGTATGTCTCAACAAATAGTTGGGTCCCATCATTATATTGTTTAGAAGCAATTAAATCTGCGAATTCTGTTAATTTAGACTTATCCTATGCTACGCCAATTTCTATTGCTGATTTTAAAAAGAATAAATGTTCAAAAGATGATACGATATCCAGACTAGATTCTTACATTCGATTCTTTAAAAACATGTATTCATCAACTGTTTACATGGATGCTTACACTGAAAATGGAAAGTATTATGTGACAATGGGCGACACTTTTATCGCGAATGAAAACGTTTCGTCAAATCATCTTGTTAATCATATTTCATATAATCAAATTGCTATTTCGAACGACAACTATTGGAACACAACAATTGACCAGATTGAAAGGTTCAACCCTCATGCAGAGGATGTATTCTCTGATCGAGCTGTGGATGTCATTTATTATCCTTATATACAAGAGTGGGGATCGTATGGAGGAAAGAATAATCAACCGATATGGAAGGTTATGCTTTTAAACAACTATGCATAAAACAATTATTTTTGATTGCGGAAATGTTTTAATAGGGTTTTCTAGACTAAAACTTCTCGATGTTTATGTTGGGGGTTGCCAGAAGGATAGAGATCTTGTGGATCATGCTGTTTTTGATAACTGGGATGTTCAGGATTCCGGCGTTCCTTCAAAGAAATATTACGAAATGGTTATTAAGAATTTGCCTGAGCGACTGCATGACTCTGCTTTTAACATTATCTTTCATTGGAAAGAACAAACCTGGCCGATGCCTGGTATGTTTGACTTGGTTAAAAGGCTAAAAGAATTTGGTCATCAGATTGTGCTTCTTTCTAATATGCCAGACACTTTCACTTATGACCATGATGACATCCCTGTATTAAAGTACTTCGATGAATTGATCTTTTCTTTTCCTTTGGGATTTGCAAAACCTGACCGAAGGATTTTTGAATATACTTTTGAAAAATGCCACATCGATAAGTCGTCTTGCATTTTTGTAGACGACAATGAAAACAATATTAAAGGCGCAATAGAGGCTGGAATTGAAGGATATTTATTCGATAAGAAAAATCCTCAAAAATATATTGATTTCGCAAACGAAACCGAATTTATATAATTATTGCAACCGATAGTTGCGTGATGAAAACTAGAGTGTATAGACGCAACTAAAGGTAAAATGATTAGATATAGCCATCCCAAGGAGGGCAATAACATGAATATCAAAACGGCAGACAGATTATGCACATTAAGAAAGGAACATAACCTTTCACAGGAAGAATTGGCAGCAAAGCTTGGAGTTTCCCGTCAAGCTGTGTCTAAATGGGAAAGAAGTGAAGCATCGCCTGACACTGATAATTTAATAGAGCTTGCGCATATTTATGGCGTTACGCTTGATGAATTACTAAATGGTGATGAAGCTGTTGAATTAATTGAAGAAAATAAAGGATCGGTTGATGTGCAAGAATCGGCTTTCCATTGGTCGGACGACGGCTACGATGTTACTATCGATGGCGACAAGATTACAGTAATAACCGATGGCCAAGAGAATACTTATTCAAAGAAAGAAATTGAGAAAAAAGAGCACAGAATGCACACAGTTAAAGCGATAGTTAATGCTTCATATGTCGCGCTCGCAGCAGTGTCTTATGTGTTGATTGGGTTTATATTGGGTGATTGGGTCAACTACTATTTCTTATTTATATTGATTCCAGTCGTGGCTTCTTTGGTCGAGGCTATTTATCAAAGGAGAATGAAAGCCTTTGCTTTCCCTGTTCTTCTTGCTGCTATATATTGCGCTGTATCCCAGCCAACCGGACTCTGGCATCCGTTATGGGTAATATTTATCCTGACACCTGTTTATTATGCAATTGCAACACCTGTTGATAAAATTAGAAGAACGGACGACTATGAAGCCATCGATGATGCATTAGACGAATTCAAAGAGTCTAAGAGAAAGTAGTCAATACTTCTTAAACGCCATGAAAAAGTGGCGTTTTTATATGAAATATTTATAATAGAAATATGGTTCCAGCGATTATTATTAGCTCTGTTGCATCGTTCTTAATTGTCCTGTTTTTCATAGGCACATATATCGTTTATAGAATGGCTTTTTATAATAATCTGAAGTTCGATGATTCTAAATGGGTTCCCCTCAAAGGAAGAATCCATGATAAATATAAGCAAGTTTCTTTAGACATGATATCCTACGCTAGAAAGATTCCTCATAACGAAGACATCTATATTAAGGGTAAGGATGGATGTAAGTTGCATGCTGCGCTTTACCTATCTGAAACGCCTTCGGACATCTATGCAATTGAGTGTCACGGATATAAGGATCCAGCCGTTAAAGATTTCTCTGGGGGTCTTCCTCATGCTCTTAAATGCGGACAAAACGTATTGCTAATCGATCATCGTGGACATGGCGAAAGCGCCGGGAAAACGATATGTTTTGGTATCAAAGAACAATATGACGTACTTGAATGGGTTAGATATTTGAACGATCGTTTTAATAGTCCAAAAATTCTGTTGTACGGCATTTCTATGGGCGCAGCAACAGTGCTACTTTGCTCAGCACATAATCTTCCTGAAAATGTTCTTGGAATTATTGCAGATTGCCCTTATTCAAGCGCAAAAGACATCACAGTAATCACTGCAGGTAAAATGGGGGTTCCTCCTAGGTTAGCTGCTCCAGCGCTTTGGCTTGGCGCTCGTATTTACGGTCGTTTTGATCTAAATAAAGGCGAAGTGAGTGATGCTGTAAAGAACGCAACTAAACCTATTCTATTAATCCATGGCACCGAGGATGATTTTGTTCCATTTTGGATGTCTGAAAAAATATACGAGTCGAATAAGAAGATGATCTCGTTTCTTCCTGTTGATGGGGCGCCCCATGGATTATCTTGGATGGTTGATAATAAAAAGTACCTAGAGGCACTAGATACTTTCTTTAACAACATAGGTTTAAATTCTTAGCCAATTACGCTTAGCGACATTAAGAATAAATATAGCGTTGCTAATAGACCCGGCGTCCAAACTGCTAATAAAATTGGCCACCATAATGCTGCACGTTTCCCCTTTCCTGTTTTTTGGACAGAAGAGTTGTTAACTATTGCTAATATAATAGGAATAAGACCTACAGCTGCATACACGGCTGCGTAGTATACGCCAACTGCAAATAGAATTACACCTACAATAGCTAAACCTATTTTTGGGTCTGTAGAGCCCTCGATGTTTGGATCGTAGTTTGCGATGTCGATTGCGCCGTCAATAATGACGGAGAAGACATAAATTGATGCAATAACTGCAGCAATAATGAGAATGATTTCAATGATTCTCTTAGGAATTAAAAACTTTTTCATGACATTAGTATATAACGCGTTTTAGATAATTTAAACTTTTTCGCTTTGTGCTAAAATATTGCTATGCGCCCGTAGCTCAGTTGGATAGAGCACTTCCCTCCTAAGGAAGGGGTCAGCCGTTCGAGTCGGCTCGGGCGCGCCACCGCAGTGCGGTTTTCTTTTTGGGATAAGTAAATAATTGACAAAGAGATAGCCTACTAGTATCTTTATTCCTGCGTAAAAACGCATGTTGATTTGGGGCATTAGCTCAGTTGGGAGAGCGCCTCCATGGCATGGAGGAGGTCATCGGTTCGAGCCCGACATGCTCCACCAAATCGTATACCAAGGCCTTATACTGGGCCTTTTTATAATTTTAGTTAACCTACGAAATAACTATTTCTTTGTTGACGTTGTCCACATATAATAGCCGCATGAGGAACGACCTCGGGAGGAACGTATATGCCTGAACTATTAATATGGTATGTCATCTGCGCCGTTCTTATTGCTTTGATGACCTTCTCAAGCATTAAGTTTAAGTTTTCTGATAAAGCCGTTTTTGGAGTTATGGCCGGAGTCTCTTTTCTTAGTGAAATGACTAAGATTCTTACTCATATGGAAGAAACATTCGGCAATAATGGCAAGTTTTATGGTTGGTATTTAGCTCCTGCATCACTCCCTTTCCATCTTTGCTCCATTTTGATTTTCGTGTTTGCGTACCTTCTTTTATCTAATAATGAAAAAATGAAGAAAAACTTGATGGAATTCGCTGTTCCTATTGGATTTCTTGGTGGATTGTTAGGGGTTGCTTTTGCCACAAGTGGCACGTCATTCAACGATCCCTCTGCTTACCAATCTTTCCTTTATCATGCTATGGTAATTTGGTTCGCCTTGCATTTCATGATTAAGGGGACTGTTTATCTTGGCGTTAAGACAATGAATAAGAATTTGATAACAATGTTTTTCTTGATGCTTTTCGCGCTTTGGATGAATTCCATC
>JAKSVD010000012.1 GCA_024408305.1 Bacilli bacterium
GTCTTAACAAGAGAACCAGGTGGAACACCAATCGGAGAACAAATAAGAAACGTAATCCTCGATAAAGCAAACACCGCAATGGACCCAAGAACAGAAGCGTTGCTTTATGCTGCATCAAGGAGACAGCATTTAGTTGAGAAAATCATCCCTGCAATCAAAGCGGGAAAAGTTGTCCTCTGCGATAGATATTTAGATTCATCGCTGGCTTACCAAGGTGGAGCAAGAAATCTTGGAATTGAAGAGATCTATAACGTTAATTTATACGCAACAGAGGGCATGCAACCGGATGTCACTTTGCTTTTTGATATCGAACCAGAAGAAGGCCTCGCAAGGATCGCCGCCAACGCCGGAAGAGAAGTTAATAGACTCGACGTTGAGAAAATCTCATTCCATCACAAGGTAAGAGAATCATTTAAAAAGGTTGCAGAAATGTTCCCTGAGCGTTTTGTCACAATCGATGCCTCAAAATCACCGGATGAAGTGTTCAACGACTCATTCTCCGCAATAAAGAAAATTCTTAAATAAACTATGAAAATCGCGGGTTATTTAGAAAAAAGACAACCAATTTACTGGCGAGTTCTTTCTAATGCCAAAGCGATGGAGAAATTGAATCTCGGCTATTTATTAAGCGGGGAAGCTGGAGTTCCTTTGAAAGAAGCTGCACTGTTTCTTGCTAAATCAATTTTATGCAGCAATCCCTCTCCTTTAGCGGATGAGGAATGTCGCTATTGCAAAAGAATCGAACACGGAACTTATGCTGATTTCTTCATGTTAGATGGAGAGACTGAATCAATTAAAAAGGACGATGTCCAAGAAGTTGTTGCAGGTTTTTCCAAGACGCCACTTGAAGAAAAAGGAATACTCATCTATGTCATTCATCTAGTCGAGAATATGACTATTGAATCAATAAACTCTTTGTTAAAGTTCTTAGAAGAGCCAAGCAAGAATACGTATGCCATATTAACGACTCAAAACGAGGCAAGAATTCTGCCTACAATCATTTCTAGATGCGAAACAATTAGAATGGTTTTATCGCCTAAAGAAGATGTTCTTCAAGAAGCGTTTGAACTTGGAATCGAAAAGGAAGACGCAGATCTCCTCTCAAATTTTGTTAATTCCGGCGCTTTGATGAAAGAACAAGTAATGAGCGATGAATATGCCGACATTAAGGGTTTGTTCTTAGATTCGTTGTCGTATCTTAACGAATCTTCTGCTAAAGCAGTATATTTCTTTGAAAAGAATATAATCCCAAAGTTAAGCAAGAAGGCTGATGCCAAATTCTTCTTGGATATGACAGTTCTTGCATTTAAAGACATAGTCTCTTGTAAAGAAAAACAAACAATAAAATTAACAAGCTATGCTAAACTTATTCAGCCTTTAGCAAGTAGGCTTAAACATATTGAAGATTCTCTTGTTGAAATAATGAAGGCGAGAAGCCAATTAGATTTAAACATCAGCACTGCTCTGTTACTTGAGCATGTTGTTAGCTATATCGTGAAGGAGTAACGTATGGAAAATAATGAATACTACGTTGGAATAAAATTTCAGGGCAGCATAAAAGCCTATTATTTTTCCACGACAATAAACGACTTGAAGATTGATGATTTGGTCGTTGTTGAAACTGTTGCAGGTTTTGAAATCGGCTCAGTTTGCACAGAACTAATTCCGCTTGAAAGATATACAGGAACATTAGCATTAAAACCAGTAATCAGAAGACCAAATTCATCTGATATGGCCGCATATGAACTCGGAATTAAAGAGGCTAAACAAGCCCTTGAAATAACAAGGGTTGAGGTCGAGAAACTTCATCTCCCAATGAATCTTTTAGATGCATATTACACGCTTGATGGAAGCAAGGTAACAATTACATATACTAGTGAAAATCGTGTAGATTTCCGCGAATTATTAAGAATTTTGGCACCTCAGCTCAAATGCAGAATCGAATTGCATCAAATAGCCGCAAGAGATAAGGCCAAAATGATTGGTGGTATTGGAATTTGTGGTCTGACACTTTGTTGTTCAACATTCCTTAACCAATTTGATGGAATCTCAATCTCAAGAGCAAAAAATCAAATGCTCACTTTAAACATCCCTAAGCTATCAGGACACTGCGGTAAATTAATCTGCTGCTTATTATTCGAGGATGATATGTATACTGAAGCAAAGAAAGACTTCCCAGCTATCGGATATACCATCAAAGTAGACGGAGTTGAATATAAAGTCGATGGACTCAACATTCTCACAAGAACAGTCAAAATCGTTTCCCAAGACGATGTAAAATTCATCTCACTTGAAGAATATAAGGCATTAGAGAGAAAAGGACCAAAGCCACACAGGAGAAACAAAGACGATGATAAAAAGGGAGCTTAATTTCAAAGGAAATAGTCCGCTTTTATATTTAATCTCAACCCCTATTGGAAATTTAGAGGAATTTTCTCAACGCGCCTTGAACGTGCTAAACGATATTGATTATGTCGCAGCAGAAGATACTAGAAACTCCGGTTCTTTACTCGCGAAATTCGGTATCAAAAAGCCATTCATCATGTGTCATGAACACAACGAGGAAGAAGCCTCAACCAAGATTATCTCTTTATTAAAAGAAGGAAAAAAGGTTGCCTACATGTCTGATGCAGGATATCCGGCCATCTCTGACCCTGGAGAAAGATTGGTTGCAAGATGCATCCAAGAAGATATCAAAGTGTCTTGCGTCAACGGATCCAATGCCGCTTTATGCGCGTTGGTCTGTTCTGGACTTCCAACGAAGCACTTCTACTTCTATGGTTTTCTTCCAAGCAAAGGAAGCGAGAGACGTAAGGAACTCGCTATATTAAAGGATAGAGAAGATACGACGATCTTCTATGAAGCTCCACATCGAATCGATGATACTCTAAAAGATATGAAAGAAGCCTTTGGAGGCTCAAGAAAAGCTTCCATCGGCAGAGAACTAACCAAAGCCTTTGAAGAGTTCATACGAGGCAATTTCGATGAATTATGCGAACTTGATAAAGAAACGCTAAAGGGCGAGATGGTAATTGTTGTTGATAAAGCTGAAAAACATGCGAAATCCTTGACGGATGAAGATGTTAAGGCCTTATTGCTTGACTACTGCAAAAGCATGAAATCAAAAGATGCAATAGCTACCGTTGTTAAAGAGACTGGCATCCCAAAAAACAAGGTATACGATTTGTATATTTCTCTAAAAAACTAAGCAGGGTTAGACTCAGGTTCTTCCCTGTTTTTTCTTAATCGCTTTATGAGGTATCTTCCACCCTCATATGAGGCTAGAAGGAAACCTCCAACTAAGGCAAGGGCTAATCCCTGGCCAAATAATGGTGTCTCATACTTTAGGACATATGACTGGCTACCAGATGGTGCAACAAATGAGACCATACCGCCGTTTGCACAATAAATATTTGGATGGGTAACATTGCCAGCGTCATCCGTAGCGCTAATCTTCCAACCAGCATCATAACCGATGCTTGTGATTACAAGCTGTCTCTTGGAGAAGTTTGTATCAAAAGTAAATTTATCCGTGGTGTGTTTTACGTTTAAAAGATTGTTTTCTGGAGAAGAATATGAATCCATCAAAGGATCAATTGCTGATCTTTCTCTCATGTAAAGATTAAACTTGCCAAGATTTGCTGTCCCTTGATTGCCTTTGAAACATGCAACTATATATTTAACTCTTCCGTCTGGGTAGAAACCAAATTGTCCACCATAGGAAGAAACGTGGCCGCCAATCCAATGCTTAAACATACGGTACTCATAGGAAAGTATGACGTTTTGTTGTCCAGGAATTGGGTTGCCTTCACTATCAAAACGATCACCAACAAAGTAGATACGTGGTGCTTCTTTCATAAATGTTTCAGCTCCAACATATGCAGCACCTGTCAAATCCATAATGAAATATGCACCGTTTTTACTTGTATTCATATAAGAACCGTATCCAACTGCCGATGGATAGAATACAACTTTTCCATAATCTCTAAGGACTGGTGTTTCGTATTTATAGGTATCGCTAACGGAGACGATCATTTCAGATTCGGCAATTTTTGATGGGTCTGTCATCGCAGGGTCATTTAAGAAATCTGTTGGTCCGAATTCCTTGTCGCCATTCTTCATGAAATATCCGTAGAAGTTGCCGTCAGAATGAACGGTTTCAACATACTTTGCATCTAACCCAACAGTAACCATTCCAAAACCTTCCGAGCCAAATGAGGCCGATGGAGCAGGTGAAATTTCATAATCTCCATTATCTAAGTTGAGATCATTCTTAACATCGTTGATAACATCGTCTTCAAAGATAGCGCCACTAAGGAAAACGTTGTCGTTTCTTATAACTTCACGAGAAGCACTAGTACCACCATAATTATGGAAGAAATCGCTGCTGTTCATGGTCTTGTTCTCTTCTGATGTATCAAGGTTTTCAGCATAAATTTTCTGTACAGCATGTCCTAATGGGATTCTCTCAACGTATGGGTTCTTATAAACGAAGAACCTATTGTTTTCTAAGACCAATTCAGAGCCAAACGGTACATTAGGACGATACGATTTTTCGTAATCGTATGTATATCCTTCTTTTTCGATAACATAGTATTTGTAGCCCATAGAGGTATCAAAACCTAGTCGTTTATTTGCATAGTATCCAGACCAGCTCTTACCAATGACTTCTTGACCATAACGAGTATTGATATATTCATTATTGGTCATGTAGTTGTAGCGAGTTAGGTCAGAAAGACCATAGTTAAATAGCGAATGGAATGTTGAAGCTCCATTAAAGCCAAAGGCCATAGGCATATTCGCTTCAAATTGTGTATCACTATAGCAACGGAAATAGGAATCGTCTTTTGAATTCAATTCTTTAAATAAACTTGTTGCTTCTGCAACGTAGGTCTCACCGCCATTATATGAATTGATTGGAATTGAGTAACCATAAGCAAATGAAAGGTTGCCAGATATTGCAGTCTCAATAATTACAAATGCAACAAGAATCTGGTGAATATACTTCTTGCTCTGAAGAAGAATCAATACAACACCTTCAATAGCAACTAGAGCAATCTGATAATAAACGAGCCATAAAAGCGTGTGTGTTACATCATCCCAAACTACTTCAGCTGGAATCATGTAGCGATCTTTTACATAATCATCCACCGCTTCAAATTCCAAAACCTTGCCCTTAAGTAGAACAACGCAAAGGACCCAAGTCATTAAGGTTAAACCGGCTGCAAGGAAGGTTCCAGCAGGTATCTCCCATTTTGGGGCATCCAAGATTACATCCAATTCCTTTACGGCGTAATAAATGATGGCAGGAACCAAAACGATGTACCAACGTCCATATCCATCTCCCGTGAACAAGAAGAAGAAATAATAAGCAAAATTAGTCAACAAGAAGTAGGTGCAGATAACCGTGACGATTAGCGGCGCGAATTCTTTCTTCCTGACTCCTCTAATCAAGGAAGAGAAGAAAAGAATGATTATCGGGGTGTAACAGAACAAGGATGCTGTCCAAGAGTCGTAATTGTATGTTCCCGTGCCCATTGTACCAATAGCTAAAGGTGCCCATAGATAATTGCATGTTGGGAAGAAGAATCCAATTAAACCCTGTAATTCACGTCCTGTATTGCCGCCAACAGGCATGAACATTAACGAGAAGAATTTCTTAACATCAAGCGCTTTTAGAGATTCGACGATTAAATGAAGATAGGCCATGCCACCGGATGTAGTTCTGCCAGATAATGCTGACTCTCTAAGAGAAGGTAGGAGTGTCCAAGCGCACATCATAATGCCAATGGCGAAACCAGCGACGCCAAGTCCAATAACACGGAAGTTCGATCCGATGGTTCTCTTTCTTACGCTCCAGAAATATCTCCAGATCGCATAGAGAACGCCCCATACACAAACAACTACAAGGAAGAAGAATGAAATAATTCCGAGCAAGAATATTGATAATGCTAGAACTGCAGGTTTTTTTTTTTTTTTGACTTTTTCTATTCCAAGCATCACCAATGGAACAGTGCATGAAACAGACATAAATGATGGGAAACCCACCATGAAATTCAAATATCCGCAGAAAGCATATGCAGCTGCACCGACTCTAGCTGATCTCTCAGAAATACCTAAATATTTAAGATATGCTCTAAGCGCAAGCGCGCCACATAATCCCTTAACGATGGACATGATGACAAATAATTGAGGCTGCCATGACCTAGGGAAAATGAATGATACGACTAAAAATGGGTCAAATAAGCCGTAATAGGAGTTTGATCCAATATTATCCGTGCCAAGATATGTTCCTGTGCTATAGAACTCAAATGCGCCTGTCCTAAAGAACTTATGCCACGTGTCCCAGAAGTTATAGGACATAGAAACATATTGTGATGAATAATCCCAACCGTAAAGAGCGGCACCTTTGTTACTGACAAAAGTATATCCGGCCCATAATAGACCCATAACGAAGATGATACAGACATAGTAGAACAGCGAATTAATGTCGAAAAGGAATGGGAGATATTTCCTTGCCCATTCTTCAATAGTTAACACGCTCTTTTTGCGTCTAACTACCTTTTCTTGGTTTTGCGTTTGGCTTCCGGTTTCTGCCATCTGTTCTCCTTGTTTGTTGGTTTCTTGTTAGAAGGCTTGCCCTGCTTTTTTGCTAAGGCTGCTTCTTTTTCTTCTCTAATTTCCACATGCGATTTCCAGAACAACTTTTTGAATTCAGGAGGTATTGGAGCCTTGAAATCGTATAGTTTTCCTGTGATTGGGTGCGTAAACACTAACTCGTAAGCATGCAAACCCAATCTCTTAATTGGATTAATAGGTTCGCCGTATTTATCATCGCCGATGACGTGATGGCCAATGTTGCCGAGTTGAACACGGATCTGGTTTTTACGTCCGGAATCAATGTGTACATCAAGTAATGACATTCCATTTTTTGAAGCCATCCTTTTAAAGTTGGTTACACAAAGTTTTCCGTGCGTTCTATCTTTGGTGACATACATTAATTGAGTCACATCGCTCATCATTAAATAGTCCTTAAGGTGACCTTCCTCCTGGATATCCTCACCCTCAACGATAGCATAATAAGCTCTGTCTTTTACGATATCCTGCCAATTCTTTTGTAGCACTTCTTTTGTTTCAAAATCTTTGGCAAACATCAAGACACCAGACGTATCTTCATCAAGACGATGAACAACGAATATTCTGGCATTTCTATTAGTCTGGGTGATGTAATCCGTCACTAATCTATAGGCGTTTCTTCCCTTTTCTCTATCGCTTGCAATAGAAAGAAGTCCAGAAGGCTTGTTAATGACAATCATGTGTTCGTCTTCGTAAATGATTGGAAGATCTTTCCTCTGACGTTTTTGAATTTTCGTCCACGAAAGAATGACCTCATCTTCTGGATATAGGTGATATGTGAAAAGAGAGACAGGTGCGCCACCTACTGCAACCTGGTGGTTTGCAATGATTCTTTGAACATTTCTTCTTGATTGTCCTGGGAGTTTTTTGCAAAGGTAATCAATTAATGTTGTCTCGTGGTGTACAACAAAAGTTTTGGTCTTGTTTGGATCGATTCTGCCTTTGTTTTTATTCTCTTTCTTAATTGTTTTTCTTTTATCGTTTCTATTCATAATTAAATCCCTAAATAATGGCTGAGGACGATCCAAATACCCAATAAAACAAGTATTGTTCCTCCGATAATACCTGTGATTTCATACTTTCCTTTGAGCAGTTTCTCGATTTTATTGCCAAGGAATAAGCCGATAAGAGAGATGATAAACGTGCAGCACATAATGATAGTGACATGCAGCCAAATTGTTACGTTATTAGAAAGGGGAACTCCTGTTGCGTCTTTTGCGTGAAATGCCACGCCGGTTGCTAATGCGTCTATTGCAGTTGCAACACCAAAAATTAATACTTCTTTAACCGAGAATTTCTTCGATTCTTTCTCCTCGGCCGGTTTCTTTAAATCCTTAACGGCTTCGATTAGCATTTTCCCGCCAATGTACATAAGAAGGGCGAATGAAATCCAGGTAACAATGGTAGACATGACGTTACCTGCCGCTTCTCCAGCAGCTTGTCCAACAATTACCTCCACTATTTCAACTAGCCAATAACCAATTAATGGCATTAACGCTTGCATCACTCCAAAAGTGCCAGCAATAAAGAAAATTCTCTTTTTGTTGATATCTGTGTATGTAAGGCCATCGGTGACGGACACAGCAAAAGCATCCATCGACAACGCGATGCCAAACAGCACAATTTGGATCAAAATTTCTAGAGTCATAATACACGTGGGAAATGAGTGATTTAAAAATTACTCATTAACACTATGAGAAAGTATATTACAAATTGATAGGTTATTTGAAGATAATCTTAGATTATTTTATTAAACCAAGCTTTGTGAGAGCGTTGGAGATGCCGTTATCAGAAACAGACGTTGTTACATAATCAGCCGCAGCAATTACTTCTGGTTTTCCGTTTCCCATTGCAACAAATGTGCCAACATTCTCGGCAATAGATAAATCCTGCAAATCGTCGCCAAATCCAATAGATTCATCTTTTGTTAAACCGAAATGCTGAAGAATATCAACAATGGCGTCCCCTTTTCTATAATGGACAGGAACGATATCAACAGCAAACCAGCAATAGCGGTCAAAATGCAATTCGGGGAAAGCATCTATAACCTCGTTATCCACATCATTTCTCGCGAATAAATGGAATTGGGTCAAATTGTCTTCCAATTTCCCGCTTGGCTTTGATTCACAATCGATGAATCTGCTGTAGAATTCTTTGCCGCAATCGTTAAGTGGACGATTAGTATGTCTGTCTTCCAACTGAATCATTTCGAAGCAATAGCCTCTGCTATCACAGAAATCGTAGAACCTTCTAGCAACGTTTGAGTCAATCAGAAACTTTCTTACGTACTCATTGCCAACTTTAGCCGTTCCACCGCCACTGCCAATTATGGCGTCCCATACTATTCCTTGATCATGGCAACCAAGGTATCTGATGCTGTCATTTGGACGCGAAGAACAAAGACAAACTAAGACACCGTTTTCCTGAAGCTTTTTTATCGCTGGGATTGCGTCTGGAGCAAAGGATTTTGTACGGTTGTTGTATATCGTTTCGTCAATGTCAAAAAATGCGATCTTAATGGACATGAATAAATTATAACAAATCTATTTAGATTTCTCTTCAACGGTTTTGCAATAGGCCTCGTACAATGCCTTGTTAAGACTCTTAACTAAGTCTAAGTCAGGCTTGAATATCGCACGGTCATAAGTTAACAACCCGTTTATCTCTTCCTCAACATCAGATAACTGTGTGTAGACGGAAATGCAAAGCGAATTTTGCGTGATTTCACGAACCAAATCCGTTTTGTACGCTTTAATCAACGCGTTGTTAAGCGATTTATTATCTGAATATTTTGCATATCCAAACGACTTCTTTTGAGAATAAATGTGGCCAGGGACAGAAAGAGAATATCCGCCAAATTCACTGAGTGATAAAACTCTATTATTGTCGTTCTTCATCTTCGGAGACCTGAAATATATGTGACGAGAATTGAAATCACCAATCCCGCGGTCGTACCAGCCTGATGTGGCATCAATCAATTTTTCGCCTGATGCTGTTTTCATTTTCTGATAGATTTCCATTGTTCTAAACTGGCCCCACCCTTCATTGAACAGCGTCCAAATACAAATGCAAGTTGGAAGCCTCAACTGCTCTAGGTTACGCATCATATCAAGCTCAAATCTATCGCGAGACTCTTTTCTTCCCCTACCCAATATCTTGTTATCAATATCGTTTACATCAAAATTAATAAATGGTCTAAGATGAATCAGCCACCAGGAATATTTAGAGCCAGAGTTCATGATATCCTGCATGACAAGAACGCCCTTTTTATCACAGGCGTAATACCAGCGCATGGATTCTATTTTTATATGTTTACGCAGGCAATTAAATCCAGCTTTCTTAATTGTGTCGATATCAAAATCAATGGCTTTTTGGCCAGGAGCAGTAAGGCCGCCATCAGGCCAATATCCTTGATCAAGAAGAGCAGACAAAAATATAGGTTTGTCATTGAGAAAAAGAAAGGAAGTTTTGCCAATATTTCTCTTCTCAAATTTCTTAAAACCGAAAATAGATTTTACTATATCAAGTCTGTATTTAATGGTGATTTCATATAGTTTTGGACATTCAGGAGACCAGGAAACAAAATTTTCAGATAGATCGATGGTTCCTGAATTCTTTATGCTTTTTTGTGCAATGCGGGTACCGTCTAAAAATATCTCAACAATTGCAGAAGAATCGCCTGCAGTTTCAACATCAATATAAACATTTCTCGAATCGTAATCCGCTCTTAAATTGAAATTTTTGATGTAATTTTCATCATCCAATAACTCTAAGAAAACCTCACCCCAAATCCCGCTTGTTGGAGTATACCAAATGCCACCGTTTTTAATCATTTGTTTACCACGAGGATAAATATCACTGTTTGTGTCATCTCTAACAATCAATTCAAGAACGTTATGTTTGGTTAAACTATCTAAATATATCGAAAAGGAATCATATCCTCCTTGATGGGAACCCACGCTCTTTCCGTTCAAGAAAACTTCACATTCTTGATCAATAGCAGAAAAATGCAAAATGCCACATTTGCCGATAAAGTGTTGTGGCACATCAAACTGTTTTCGATAATGCATAAGTTCATCTGGCTTAATCCTTCGCTCACACCCAGAAAGAGGCGTCTCAGGGGCAAAAGGCACTACAATCGAGGAATTGTAATTGCAATCAAGAGACGCGTCATGATTGACCTCAAAATCCCACTTTCCATTTAATAATAGATAATTAGAACGTTCAAAATATGGGTTTGGATGCCCTTCAAATGGACAGTCGAGATTCAAAGAATCAGTAAATATTGATTTCATACGAGATTATTATAATCTATTCCCATGCAACCATTAACTACTGTAAGAAACGAATTAATTAAACAAAACGCTGACGCCTGGATTGTCATTGACTATGAAAATAAGAACCCATCCCTTACCGCATTTTTAGGAAAGAAGATGCTTACAAGGAAAATATTCATGGTAATTGAACGCGAGGAAGCTTATATAATTTGTCACTCAATCGATTCTCTTTTCGTTTCCACAAATGAAATAGAGAAGGATTTCAAAATCCTCGTCTACAACACCTGGCAAGAAATGCTGGAATTGGAAGATAATCTATTTTCTAAATACACCAAGGTCCTAATGGATATTTCAGAGAACGGTTTAATGCCTCGTGTCTCTCTTGCAGACTACGGTTCTGTCAAATACATTGAGAAGAAAGGAATAGAGATTGCGAGCAGTTGCGATATTCTTCAAGCCATCAATGCAGCATATGACGATGAAGCCTATCTACTTCAGATCAAAGCATGCGAAAAAACTTTAAAAATCAAAGATGAGGCTTTCGCATTAATCGGACAATTAGTTACAAGAGATGGGGAGACAGATGAATACGCCATTCAACAATTCATTTGCAAAAGATTTAAAGAAGAAGGAATGGTATATGATGAACCTCCAATTGTGGCTATTGGGCAAAACGCATCAAACCCGCATTATGGACCCACTGCTACTGCCTTTTCAAAAATCAGAAAAGGAGATTTAGTTCTAATAGATATGTGGGCAAAAATGAGCCATCCAAATGCGGTCTATTCAGATATCACATGGATGGGTTTTGTAGGATCACAAGTTCCGGAAAATATGGCAGAAAGATTTGCGATTTTAAGAGAAGCTGTTGATGCCGGTTTTGAATATTTAAAAAAGTATTATTCGCAAAAACAAATTAAAGGTTTTGAAGTCGATGATGTCGTGAGATCTATAGTTAATAAATCCGGTTACGGAAGATGGTTCACCCATAGAACAGGTCATAACATTAGCGTTGACGAAACACCTCATGGTCCAGGTGCTAACATTGACAATTATGAATCCCACGATGAAAGGTCAATTATTGATGGAACATCCTTTTCCATTGAGCCTGGAATTTATGCACCAGATTTTGGAATGAGGAGCGAAACAAATATATGTATTTACAGAAACACACCGATTATGATTGCGGGAAAACAAGAAAAAATAATAGCTATTCTTAAAAAATAAAATAGTTTTTTTATGCAAGTAATGTAATTGCTTTAGCACATTCTTTTTTAATATGCTATATATGTATGGAACTTGGTTTTAGCACTCTTCTAGAGTGTCTGCTAATACAACATAAATGAATTAAAAAGGTAGTTATATTCTAGGTTTATTTTTACCAACTTCATTGTTAAATACTAATACTATACACTGTAGAGAAAATATGATGTTTACTTATATTAATTGGGTATTATGCTTTTTTATTACATATCAAAAAATGTTTCACAGATTTCTGTTTTTAAATTATAAGTATTGTTATTAATGATTCTCAATTTTTTGATAATCAGTTCGCCAACACAAATTTCTTTAAGATCAAAAAATGTAAGATTGTCTACATTTTCGAGGCACATCGTCATTCGATTTTAACAGCTCATTTTGTTAATTGACAAAAAAATACGGCCCTTTTTGGAGCCGTTAAATTTGTCTAATCTTACTTTATTAAAGCCGCGGTAATTGCGTTTGTATAACTTATTAGAAGCTCTGTATTTATCAATAATTGTAGGCCAATTTTTCCACCAGACACGAATAAAGAATCAAACAATAAAGAAGTTTCTTCAATGAATGTAGGAAAGGATTTTTTCATGCCTATTGGAGAGCATCCACCATGCACATAACCCGTAAGTGGAAGCAGTTGTTTTTGGGGTATTAAATCAATCGATTTTGACCCACTTACTTTTGCAGCTTTTTTAAGATCCAATTCAGCATTTACTGGAATACAAAAAACATAATGGTTGTGATTTCGATCCTCACAAACTAGTGTTTTAAATACTCTATCAGGGTCTTCTCCAAGCAATTGGGCTATCTTTGTTCCAACAGTCAAAGTGTTATCATATTCCCTCGTTTCATAGGGTATTTTAGCCACTTCTAGAAGTCTTACCGCATTAGTCTTTGTCATATGCAATATGATAGCTCAAAACGTCTTAAAATGCCTAATATTTATATTAACGCGTACGCGCGTAGAAAAAGAAAAGCCCTCAATTAATGAGGGCTCATTCAATTTGGCTTAAATTACTTAGCGAGTAAACCTTTAACGCCGCCAACTAATGAAGCAAGAGCAGCGACCGCTGTGCAAGCACCGCATGCGATTCCGCCCCAAGCTAATGTAAGTTCACCAGCATAAGTGATAAAGAGTGGAGCTAAGAAGAAGATTGCTGCTGATGCGCCTAATGCTAAACCAGCAATAACCATTAAGAATGCACAGAACTTGTGTGTCTGGTTCTGCTTGTCGATACCGTGGAAGACAGCTGATGCAAGATTGAAGACTGCTGCAACGAGAACGAGAACGAAGACAGCGATGAATGCGCCGATTGGGCTAACGAGCTGAGCAAATGCGTCGTTTCCGAACATAAGATCATAGCCACGGCACCAGCTTGTATCGAAGTTAAGTCCTGGAGCAATAAGCAAGAGGAAGAGAGCGCCAACCAATAAGGTTGCGACTGATGAGAGAATTGAATTTAATTTATTGTTGTTCATTATTATTACCTCACAATGCCTTAATATCTTACTAGCAAGACTCTTCTTTATCAAGAAGAGCAATTTATAGTTTTTTAATTGTTAATTTTGCACCCTTAGAAGAGAGCGATGAAATGGTGACTTGATATGGCATATCGGAGCCATCATTCATGACGGTTTTTACGTTAATATCACTCGAATAATTCGGGAATTGCTTTGCATATGACTGAAGATCAAAGGTATCTCCTTCTTTGAATAAATTGTCATTGCTCATATATGACATACGCTTGGCAAAGTTTCTGCCTCCCCTATCGATGGTTTGAATCAATCTGTAATCAGGGTTCAATTTATTTCGTGTAGGGATGCCCCAGCTCGATTCAACAGTATTACTGTGGGCGCGAGTGGTTACCTGAATATTCGACATTATTACTTTATCTGTATAGGAATATGTGCCCCAACCTCCGTTCATTGAATTAAATTTGGAAGTCGCCATTCTAGCATCAATATGGTAAATATGAATTCCAGGCTGCGTTAATCCTTTTAAATAAGGACCATAATTCGAATTTTTAGAATCTTTTTCATTCAGTTCGTCAGGGGTGAATAATTCAAGGAGAATATATTCGTCATACGCTGAACCATTAAATCCAGCATCAGTAGGGAGAATAACACATTCACCAGATGTGGTTGCAGGCAACAAGTCAATCGTGCAATCACCTGAAACTAGATATGGATTTACCCATTCAAAACCAAATTTGGAGAACGAATCATGATCTCCGATATTGCAATCCATCATGACAGGTCCGCCACAAGGGCTTACCGACCCGTTTACATCATAATAATCATCAAGACCGAGCATATGGCCGGTTTCGTGGATAACGGTATGTGCGTCATTTCTAAAGCCTTTACTTATAAAATCGACAGATGCCCAGCAATATCTGAACGGGACAGGAGATTCTTTATCGCTGCTCTGCCCATATTTACTAAATGTATATGCCCAGAATTTCTGACCCATAGTAGGGCTGTTTTCCATAGATGGAGCGGAATAGACAAGCCAAACGCCATCAATTCTACCATCCCCATCGTTATCGAATTCTTTGCAATCTGTTTTATATCTATCCTTATACCATTCCACCGCCTTGTCTAATACATCTAGGGTTTGGTCAAAGTTAGACACTTCTTTTCCATAAACGTCAGTGGAGGTTAAAGCGACATATTCATCAGTTGTTTTTCCGTAATCAAACCATTCGGAAACTGTGCCATTTAAAAGCAAATTGCCGAATGAGGATTTGTAATAATAACTAGAAAGTGATTCCCAACCAGTGTCTTCAGCTTTACCAAAATATGTTTGAAATATCGATTCTCTGAAGGCATCAGTTGCAGTTTCTTTGTAATTCTTGAACATAACAGGAATTACTAGGATATTTTGGGAACCTAATGCAGGCAAATTCTCATCGCCCATTGCATCAGCGACGCGTTTTGTATTGATTTGGGTGGATATTTGCTGGTAATTCGTACCTTTTTTCCCAGATGTAGCCGTATTGCAAGGGAAATCACCCACTTTGTTATTAGAAACTAGCAAATTCTTTGTGTAATCATTTTCGTCGATTTCAGATTCAAGTTCACTAGATGAATCAAGATCGTCAATATCCCAATAGCTTAATTTCTTGCTTGATGAAGAAAAGGAAAAATCACATGCAGCTAATGCACTAATCATCGACACGGCAAATATTGTGGCAGTAAATCTTTTCAATTTCATATTTCATTAAATGTGATTTCGACATAATCGTTATTCATTGAATCAATTACGATTTCATAGTCAAAATTGTGTCCATTATTCATTTTTGTGCCCTTAGGGAAACTATCAGAATACTTTTCAAGAGAGAAGCTGTCGCCTCTTTGGAAAAGGCTTCCGTTATCAGCAGATGCAGAATATTGTTGTGATTTTGCAAAGTTACGTTTTCTAGTGCAATCCATTTCCTGAATCAATCTGAAATCAGGGTTGATAAAGTTTCTAGAAGCACCATATTCAGATCCTGGCGTATTTGAATGTGCTAAATTGCTATAAGACCAATTTAATCCCGTAATTGTCTTCTCTATCTCATCTGTGTAGTCATATTTCCCACTAGAAGTAATTTGGACCAAACGAGCATCAACGTGATAGATGCGAACGCCGTTTTCAGTGAAACCTAAAGGGTTATTTCCGTATCTGTAAATGGAATCCTGAAGATTTAAGCCTGTTGGAGTGTAGTATTCAAGCATGATGTATTCATCGTAAACACTTTCGTTCCAACGTTTGCTTGTAGGAATGAGGACACAGTCGCCTGTTGTTGCTGATGGTCTGATTTTAATGCTTCCAGGTTCATCGATAATATATGGTTTTACCCAACCAAAAAGAAATTTAGAGAATACATTATGGTCGATGATGTTGTAATCCATCATGTCTAATCCGCCCATAGGTGCGCATCTTCTGTTGTAGTCATAATAATCATCTAAACCAAGAAGATGTCCTGTCTCATGAATGTATGTGTGTGCGTCCAAGCAGCGGTTTCCAATGCTTCCGTAGCCTTCGTACATAAAATCGTAAGAAGCCCAACAGAACGCTTTTCCAACAGGACTTTCTATCGAAGGTTCTGCATTAACATTCCAATAGGTGTAAGCCCAGAAGGATGTATGTGGCAAAGATGGCTGATGAGAATAATCTGGGGCTGAATAAACCATCCAAACTCCATCAATGAATCCATCTCCGTCATAGTCATAATCGGTGCAATCTGAGCCTGTTTTCTCTTTATAGGCTTCAATTGCGCGATTCAAAATATCAATAACACCGATTTCCTGATCTTCATTTCCCATTTCGGCAAGCTCAGTTGGCGTTAATCCGGAATCAAACCAATCGGCAACTTCGCCATATAGGTTAAACTGTCCGAATGATGATTCCTCGTAAAATGATGAAACTGATTGCCAGTGGGTTTCGCTAGCATCGCCGAAGAAAGTTTTTCTAATGTTTTCGCGATTAGCTTCGGTTGCATTACGCTCATATCCTTTGATTGTGATTGGAAGGACTAAAAGCTTCTTATCACCGATTGGAGCAAACGATTCCTGTTCTCTACAAACATTTAAATCGTAGGCAGTGTGTCTAGTTTCAGATTGATAATACGATGATGTAAAATCAATAGACGAACCACCTTGGTGCGAATCGAAAGGATCTACAAAAATAGGAAAATCGCACGATGAAACGACTCCGACAACGGAGCACATCGCTAAAATTTTTAATAGACCCTGCTTTTTCATTTTTATTTGTCGTTATCGATTGGATTTCCAAACTCGTCAAGTTCGATTGGGTTTGGATCATAGTCAGATGATGCGGAAATTGCGAGTAAAACGCCGGTGAATGCAATGATTGCAAGACCGAAAATGCCGTTTGTCCAGAATAATGCATCGCCGATATGTGAATATGCTTCTAAGAATGGATAGGCAATGCAAACAGAGAAGAAAATGAATCCCAATGTTGCGCCGGAAGCAATCTTCCATCCTAATGTAACGTCACCGTCAAGCATCTTCTTGATGAAGAAGAATATCATTGCGCCGGAAGCAATGACTGAAACTCCATAGAAGAAGATTGAGCCAACGCCAGAATAGATAAATCCGCCGATGCAGTTAATGAGTGAGTAGACAAATACGAGAACACCGCCGCCAAGTAAGACGCCGATATGCGAAACTTCTTTTCTTAATAGGCAATCAGCAAAGACGCTTGCGGATACTAAAGTTGCAACTGGCATCATAATAAATAGCTGAATTGCTTCAAAATATTGTCCGTTTTCCTTGATGATATCTAAGAACAGACGTTCGCCATCCTTCGTTTCAACAACAGAACCAAACTGGAGTAAAACGGTGATATAGCCGATTATGCAGATAAGAGCAAATAAACCGGTAACGGCAAGGGCTAAGACAGAAAGATTATCTAATTTCTTTTTCATACTTATTCTCCTTTCTCGCTATCGATCTTTGCGATTTCTTCCTTATAGGATGCCTCTTCAGCGTTATTGCATAAGACAAAGTGTCCTGGAGCAATCTCTCTGAATGTTGGCTTATCTTCAGAATAATCGTGAGCTGCTGAAGGGTTATAAACCTTTCTAATACGATTCTTTTCGCTTAATGGATCAGGTTTTGGAATTGCTGATAACAATGCGCGGGTATATGGATGCATAGGATGAGCGAAGAGTTCATCAGATGAAGCAAGTTCAACAAGTTTTCCGAAATACATAACAGCGATTCTATCGCAGAAATACTTAACAACAGATAAGTCGTGAGCGATGAAGATCATTGTTAATCCCATCTCTTCTTTAACTTCATTTAAAAGGTTAAGGACCTGTGCACGGATAGAGACGTCCAATGCAGAAATAGGCTCGTCGCAGATAAGAAGCTTTGGATTCATGATAAGTGCGCGAGCAATACCAATACGCTGTCTCTGGCCACCTGAGAATTCGTGTGGATAACGTGATGCATATTCTGGAATTAATCCGACTTTCTCAAGGATATCGGCAACTTTTGCAGAGTTTTCTGCTTTGTTGTATAAGCCCTGAATATGTAAGCCTTCCTGAATGATGTCAGCGACTGTCATACGTGGGTCAAGTGAATCAACTGGATCCTGGAAAATCATCTGGATTTCAGTTGTTAATTTTTGATCCTTGTGGGCATTATCAAACTTTCTTGATGCTAATTCAGCGGATAAAGCACTGACTTTCTCGCTGTTCTTTTCCTTCTTAGCAACCTTTAATTCATCTTCGATTTCTCTAGTACCTGCGGATACTCTAACACCTTTGTAGAAAATGGATCCACCTGTGATTTGATAGAGATTGATGATTGAACGTCCGGTTGTTGTCTTTCCACAGCCAGATTCTCCAACGATACCGAAACACTCACCTTCTTTGATTTTGAAGGAGACGTTATCAACTGCTTTTGTAACGAAAGCACCGGAACCGAAGTATTGCTTGAGGTTTTCAACGGATAATATTGTTCCCTCTTCGACTAATTCTGAACGGAATGTAACATTATTTGCCATCTTCGATACCTGCCTTTCTTAATGAGTTCTCGATACGTGTTGAAACGATCTTTGGCATGACTGCCTCAGGTGATCTTTCATCAAGTAACCAAGTTGAAGCAAAGTGCGTTTCGTTTAACTGATACATCTTTGGTTCTTCCTTGAAATCGATGCCCATAGCGTATTTAGAACGTAATGCGAAAGCATCACCTTCTGGTGGGAATAACATGTTTGGAGGTGTTCCAGGAATTGCTTCAAGTTTTTCCTTGGAATCAACGTCTGGAATTGATGAAAGCAATGCCCAGGTATATGGGTGAGCTGGATGATAGAAGACGTCCATTGCGGTGCCGTATTCAACGATTTTTCCAGCATACATAACAACAACTCTATCAGCCATATTAGCAACAACGCCTAAGTCGTGCGTAATGAACATGACAGACATGTGTCTTGCTTCCTTTAATCTATTGATAAGCTCAAGGATCTGGGCCTGGATTGTAACGTCCAATGCGGTTGTTGGCTCATCACAAATGAGAATGTCTGGGTCAGCAGTTAAAGCGATAGCGATAACGATACGCTGTCTCATACCA
>JAKSVD010000120.1 GCA_024408305.1 Bacilli bacterium
ATTAAACCCTATATAATAGGACTATCATTTAGCGTGTCATATGGAGGATCGCTTATGTCAGAAAAGAAACAGAAGAAGAGTTTCTTTGAGACACCTTTGATGTCTTCAAAGATCAAATCTTCAAACGTCTCTTTGTTCCCGGAAGCCGGATTAGGCTATTTATTGGGCCCATTACTTGCTCTTATTTGTAATGGTGTTGTCAATATTTGGCTCATCCAGTATTGGGACAAAGTCTTGGGTTTAGGAGAGTGGAACCCATTATTTGAAACACTCTTGCCAATCATCTCTGCTATCTTAATCGTCGCAGGCAACATCATGGTTGGACGTTTGATGGAGAGAAAGCCATCTATCGCTGGTAAGGCAAGACCTTTAATCCTTTTAGGAATGCCGGCTGTCGCTATCGCTCTCTTACTCTTGTTCCTCGTTCCATTCCCAAAGGTAGGAACTGAAGGATTTTACAACTCAGGCATGTCATTTGCTGATGTCATGTTTGATAACGGTGGTTTAGTAGCATCCATCTTCGTCGCAGTAGGTTATAACCTCTTCTATGCATTAGCATGGCCAATCTACTACACATCACACTCAGCATTAGTCAACCTTTCAACCCGTAACGGTGGAAGCCGTGGACTCCTCTCAACCTGCATTATGGCAGCTCAGCTTGGCGCAGCTGGCTTATCAGGTATGGCTGGCGGTCTCTTAGTTGACTTAATCGGCTTAATGCCAAAATATGAGTACACCATCATTGGCGCAGCTAAAGTCAACGCAGCTGTTGCTGGTTCAGCAGTGGCTGCAGGTGATTCATTCGGTGAATTCGCAACACCATTAATCAAAGAGATTGACTACGTCACTGTCATCTCAAGAGAACAGGCAAATAGCAAATGGACCATCCTTATGATCGTCATGATTGCTTCACTTGTTGTCGGATGTTTACTTGAATACTTCTTCACACGTGAAAGAATCACTGAAGAAGCAGTCAAAAACGCCGAAGCTTCAGCTGGAAACGCAGAAGAAAAGAAGGAAGTCAAGGCTGTCCCAATGTCAAAGCAGATTGCAGTCTGTATGAAAGACAAATATTGGTGGCTTATTATTATCTTCTTCTTCCTCTATCAGTTTGGTGGACAGATGAAGAACAACGCTATGTCTTTCTACTCATTCTCAATGACTGGCGGTTATTCAGTTTCATCATTAATCAACACAGTTGGTGCTATCCCAACAGCTATTGGTATGGTTCTTGTTTGGCCAATCGCTAACAAGATTACAAAATCTAAGACAATCCTTTTAGGCGGCGTCATGGCATTCGTTTGCGGTCTTATCGCATACGTTCCATTATTCTTGGCGAGCCCATCTGTTGGAACAATCTCAACTATCTCAGTTATCTCCTTCTGCTTAAAGGCATTAGGAACAGCTCCAGCAATGTACATTTCACTTGCATTATTAGCAAATATGCTTGATCACCAGGAAGCAGTCTATGGCATCCGTACAGACGGATTCACAATGGCTGTCTACGGATCAATCATGGTCGCTATGGCAGGTGTCTGTAACGGTCTCATCGTTGGTCTTAAGTCAGTCATCCCAGGCGATGGCAAGTTCTTAATGACAACCCTCGCATTCGGTGTTGAAGCTGTCTGCTATCTCATCATGGCAGGTCTCATGATCTTCATGAATGTTGAAAAGTACACAAAGGCTGACAACCTTGCAATTATCGCTGACCAGAAGGCTAAAGTCTTAGCTGAAGGTGGCGAATGGATCGAACCAGAAGAAAGAGCAAGACTCGAAGAAGAAGAAAATGCTCGTTTAGTTGAAGAAGCTCGTGTCGCACAGCTCAAAGCAGACTGTGAGAAGAAGGGCTTAGATTACGACGCTGAAGAAGCTAAGTATCAGGAGAAGAAAGCTGCAGCTGATGCAGCTGCTGCTGAGAAGAAGGCTGCTGCAGAAGCAAAGAAGCAGGCTGCTTACGACGCTCTTACACCAGAGCAGAAAGAAGCAAAGGCTCAGAAGGAAGCTGCTGCAAAGGCTAAGGCAGACGCAGATCTTGAAGTTGCTGTCAAAGAACTCGATGGTATCCGCGAAGCAAATAAGGCTTTAAGAGAATCACTCGTTGCTTAATCAAATCAAACACTAAGGGCATCCGCAAGGGTGCTCTTTTTGTTTGAATATGCTATGATTTCGCTATGTTAAACATACTAAATGCCATTGAGCAAATAACACCAACTAGAACGTTAAATCTGTTTTACATAATTTTGGACAGCGTATTTATTGTCGCTTTCATGATTCTTTTATTTGTTAAGAAAAGATATATAACCGCCATTTTCTCTTTGCTAATGGGAATCCTATATGTAATTGTTGATTTCGGAGGGTTTTACCTACTTTCACATACAAGAGAAATCTATTTTATTGTTGATGGAGCAAAAGTCTTGCAAGGCCCTCTAAATACATTTTTAGTGCTCTTTTGGATGTCTATGAGTTATGGCATTACTAACGGGGCGTTCATTTGGCTTGCTTTAAATAAAGATAAATACACAGTTCACTTTGCATTATCTATCTTTATATGGTGGATATGTTGTCCAATGCTAGCCAAGGCAATGCCAGATAGTTTAACAATCATTACAACAAGAACCACCAATGCATATCACTGGATTATGGCCGTTTTCCTTGTTGTTGGTTACGGATTCATCATAGTTAAAGATATCCTTTTCTCAAAAGATATGAAGAACTGTGTCAAAACACTTCTATACCTTAACTTAATTGGGTTCTTGGTTCAATTTGGTTGGGAATTTGCACTATTTGTTTCAGGCATTAGACCAGCAAATGAAATGAGTTTGCAAACAATGATTGTAAATTCTTTGGTCGAGACAAACATGGGTATGCCGTATTTCTATTACATCCACAAATTTATAATGGGAAGAAAGAACGAAGACTTGAGTGCTGTAAGCCATGTTTCAGAATAGCATTGGAGCGTTGTAAAAAACGCTCTTTTGTTTTATGGTATATTTACCAAATCAGTCGTGACATAGAGGAGTATTTATGAGTACTAACAAGGAAGCTAAAAGAACCTGGAAGAAAGGTCTTAATAAAGCCAGGAAACCTTTTAAGGCGTTGGCCATTACAAGCGGAGTTCTGTGCGCTTTATCAATTGGGGCTAGTGAATTGTTTGGGCTTGTTCCAAATGCTTTTAATATCCTAACTAATTCATCTACCAGCAAAATTAAGAATTATGACGAAAACGCTATGTATTTCACGCCAGATTCAGATCTAATGAATAAGGATGCCAGAATTGCTCACGAAAACGCATTGGTAGAAGAAATCGAAGCAGAAGGTGCGACTTTATTAATGAATAACGGAGTGCTTCCTTTAAAAGGCGGAAAGAAAGTATCTTGCTTCTCTACATCATGCGTAAATCTCGTTTATGGCGGAACCGGATCTGGTGCCGTTGACTCATCTAAGGCACCTACATTGAAAAAGGCTTTGGAGACTGCAGGATTTGAGGTAAATGAGAAACTCTGGGATTTCTACAAGACTGGCGCTGCAAAGAACTATAAGAGAAACAGCGGATCGATGGTAACAAGCAAGGGTGCAACAACATCTGAAGCTCCATGGAATATCTATACAAATGAAGTGTTGGATTCTGTTGCTGAATATCCAGATGTAGTGATTGTCATCTCACGTATCGGTGGAGAAGGCGCTGATTTAACAAGTGCACCAACCAATTATTTAGCGCTAGATGATGCCGAAAAGAGTATGTTTTCAGGCATAAAAGCATTAAAAGATGAAGGAAAAGTCTCATCAATCACAGTGCTTTTAAATTCATCAAACGCAATTCAGTTAGATTTCCTTAAAGATGATTATGGAATAGACGCTTGCATGTGGGTTGGTGGAGTTGGTGCAACTGGCATTAATTCTGTTGCTAAGATTTTATCTGGCGAGATTAACCCATCAGGAAGACTCCCGGATACATTCTTATATGACAACTATTCATGCCCTGCTATGGAGAATTTTAGAACCCAGGTTTATCAAGAGGCCGAATCATATAAGCTCAACAACAACCAAAAGAACTATGTCGTCTACCAAGAAGGTATCTATGTTGGCTATAGATATTATGAAACCAGATATTACGATACAGTGAATGGCACCGGAAACACAGCTGGATATAAGTATAATGACGAGGTTGCTTATCCGTTTGGATATGGAATATCATACACGAATTACGAATATAGGAACTTCACAGTTACTGAGGCCGGTGATGAATATAAGGTAACACTTGATGTTTATAACAACGGAGATGTTGCAGGAAAGGAAACAGTCCAGGTTTATGCATCAAAACCATACACTGATTACGATAAACAAAATGGAATCGAAAAAGCGGCAGTGGAATTAGTGGGATTCACCAAAACTCCTATTATCGCTGCTCACGAACATGTATCCGCAACAATCAACGTTAAGAAGGATTCTTTCAAATCGTATGATTCTTATAACGCTAAGGGATATATCCTTGATGCTGGGGATTATTATCTTACTGCTGCAAAAGATGCCCATGATGCAGCAAATAACATTTTGGCTAAGAAAGAGAATAAGAGTCTCTCAGACGGCATGGACGAAGCGGGCAATCCTGATTTAGCAAACAAAGTCCTCACCGTCAGTGAATTAGATAAAGACACCTATAAAAAGAGCCAAAATGGTACTGTTATCACAAACCAATTTGATAATGGTGATTTGAACATTTATTTAGGAAAAGACACAATTAAATATCTTTCTCGCTCGGATTGGAAGGGCACTTATCCTAATAGAGTTGAACTTAAATTAAATGAAAAGCTCCTCAAGGATTTGGCAATGCAAAGACACGAAAACATTAAGTCAGATAAATCTTTGATGCCAACGATGGGCGCAAAGAATGGCCTTAAAGCTTTCGATATGATTGGTAAGGATGTCGATGATGCAGATTACGAAAAGTTATTAGACCAACTTACCCTCAGCGAAATGATTAATCTCACAGCAGATGCACTCCACATCACAAGAGGATTAACCTCG
>JAKSVD010000121.1 GCA_024408305.1 Bacilli bacterium
AACTTGGGAGACTGTTAGAAACTCTAATGTCTAAATACGAAATTTCAAGTTTTTTATTCTTTTTCCTAGCAAAAACAAGGCAAAACCTATTTCATTGCCTCATCTAGGTTCTTCGGCTTGCTTTGTTGCTTTAGCCAAATCTTCATGACTAATTTATGTGGCAATAGCTTAACAAGGAAAACTTGACCTCTGCTTGAAAAGCCACAAGCGGAATAATCCTTCTTGCTCTTGTATAGGTCCTTGTATGCCGTTTTTACGATATCCTCTGCTGGATAGAGTTTTCCAAAATGCTGGACCTTATTGCCCTCGTTTGTCTTGAACGCATAATCAAAGAATTCTGTTTTTACGTAATATGGTGTGACACACATTACTCTGATGCCGCGAGGTTTTAGTTCTGCATTCATTGCTCTAGCATATGAAAGCACGAATGCCTTTGTTGCGGCATAGGTTGTCATATACGGCGTTGGTTGGAAAGATGACATTGAACCAACTTCCATAATCTTTGAACCCTTCTCCATATATGGGATTGAGAGCCTTGTCATTGTCAACAACGCCTTACAGTTAACATCGATGATTTTTTGATCTTGTTCAATTGGAGTGTTCAACGCATCTCCGAACTGTCCGATACCCGCGCAGTTAATCAGCAATTTGATGGTAGGTTTCTCGCTTTCAAGGAGGTTTTTGTAAATATCAAAAACATCAAGCTTAGATAAATCCATCGGAACAGGTCTGACCTTGATTGGATAATTCTCTCCCATTGCTTCTAAACGCTCTTTTCTTCTAGCGATGAGCCACACTTCATCCACTTCGCACCACTTAGGAAGTTGATTGAAGAACTCTTTGCCAATTCCGCTAGAGGCTCCTGTGATTACTGCAATATTCATAATAAATCTCCGTAATTAACCGCGATTTGCTGCAAATAGAACGCTTTTGTGACGTTTTTGATTCTGATTGTTACCTTACCATTTGATGGCTCAAACTTCTGACCATATATTTGAGACGCTTCTGCGTTTCTTGAAATATTGATAGGGCTTAATGTTGATTTTTCTCCTGCTGTGATTTCCATGCGGTAGTTAACGCCTGAGGCAGTGTTTGCCTTTATATAGACCGCAGAGATATCGCTCATCAATGCTTCGCAAGTAATCACCAAAGTTTCTGCCCAGTTATTGCTTGATCCAGTTCCGATTGCAATACCTAAAGTGTTGTTGGAAACAGGAATGCTGACATCATTAACGCTGCTCGAATAGGAGAACGTCCATTTAAGTCCGCCCAAGTCAACCGTTGAACCTGTTGCCAGGATCTTTGCTCCGGTTGTGCCAAACATGTTCTTATTTTCGAATGTATATGAATATTTGCATGATGAAACATCGTTTGATTCAACCGCAACCCTATAACGTAATGGTCCATCTGGCGTCTCAATCGTAATCATTTTAGTTTTTGCCATGACATCAGCTTCGGTGAATGTATATGAATCAGTCAGAGATTCTAATTTGACCGGTGCATAAGAATAATCTTTTGCAACATCAACAACAACGCAGTCGTCGATGGTGATTACATCATCTAACTGGTATGCACGCTTTGCGCTCTCAATTGCATAGTTGCTGTGCTCTTTGCTATTTACTTTAAGGTAATGTGCGCTTGGAACCAAATCGCTGAGTTTGCCTGCACTGTTCTTCTTCCAACCATAGACGTAATCAACTAATTCTGGGTAATCGACAAACGGATTTCTATTACCTTGAGCAACCCCATTGAATTCATGGGAATAAACGCTGATGTTGTGCTGGTATTCAAGTCTATCAACAGGCAGTTCATTCCATTTGATCAAAGTTGAGAGGTTGCCAATTGCGTATTGGCAGGATAATCCAGCCGAATAAGCGATGTTGCCCTCAACAATAGAGAGTCCTTTATATTCACCTTCCGGATCCATATACATAGTGCCCATGTAGAAGATTGCCCTAGCTAGCCTTCCCTTGTCGTAATCTCCAGGCTCAAAGGTCATGCTATCAAAGCTATACCCGTCCTTCCCGTTGTTTGAAGTTTTGTTCTGATATGTAGATGAGTCTTTATTTGCTTGTCCATAATTCTTATTGCCCCTAGAAGTGTTTCCGGAGTAATTTGAAGCAAATAAATTGTGGAAATCGGTTGCTCTACCTAATGTTGCCACTGCATCTCCCGTTGTTTTGCCCGTCATCAATGATGCACAAAATGCGTGTTCTCTTTGCCATCCAACACCATTCTTGTTTGTTGCGCTCTTCAATTCGTTTTCCGCGCTATAGACGACATCAACGGATTCAAAATCGCTGATTGCCTGATCGGCATACTGATTCGATTCCCAGTTTGGAGATGAATATGGAAGCGCGGTGTACCCGGTTCTAATTATCGTGTTAAGTTTTCTTTTTAAATCTGCACCGTTTTCCCAAGTGGTCAGCGAATCGTAATATCCATCATAGTAATCAGGATATGAAACTGGAGATAACAAAGAGCTAGAAGAAACATCACTAGATGAGAGAGGAATGCTGGAAGAATAAACAGATGATGAAACAACGGATGATGTTTCAAGAGAGCTTGTTGGCTTATTTTTCTTTTTGCACGCAAAAGAGGTCGAGAAGACCGCTATTAGTAAAAATGCAGTTAAAGCGTGCTTAAGTTTCATACTTAAATTGTAAGATAAATGAAACAAAATGTCATTTCTTATAACAATTCGCGATAAAAAGAACTCAATTTAGGAATAAAAGGTCGACATTTTAGCCGTTTATTTAGAAAATATAGCCAACTAAACCTCTCAAACATTAAGGAGATTTACATGAGACAAATTATTAACATCAACGAAGGCTGGAAGTATTTTAAGGACGTCGTTGAACATGACGCTTTAGCCGGAAAAGAGGGCGAAGCAATTTCCATTCCTCACACTTGGAATGGCTATGATGGACAAGATGGAGGCGGCGACTACTGGAGAGGATCCTGCTGGTACGTTAAACCATTTGCAAAACCATCAATCAAATCAGGTCAAAGAGTATACATCGAATGCAAGGGTGTTAACTCAACTGGCGAAGTCTGGGTCAACGGAAAGATGGCCGGAAAACATGACGGAGGATATTCAACCTTCCGTGTAGACGTAACCGATTTATTAGAAGATAGCAACGAGCTCGCAATTAGATGTGACAACTCACCTAGCGAAATCGTCTACCCACAAACAGCAGACTTCACATTCTATGGCGGCGTCTATCGTGACGTTAATGTCATCATCGTCGAAGAAAATCATTTTGACTTAGATTATTACGGCGGAATCGGTGCTAAGATCGATTCAACAGTCAAGGATGACAACGGAATCCTCAAAGTCGAAGGATATGTTAAGGGAGAAGGCGAAGTCGCCATCACCTTAAAAGACGCTGAAGGAAACGTTGTCGCATCCGGAGCTAACCTCGAAGAAATCACAGTGCCTAATGCACATCTCTGGCAAGGTAGAAAAGATCCATATTTATATGAGGTCTCAATCGACTTAAAGGTCAATGGTGAAGTTGTTGATAACATCACCAAAAAGATCGGCTTTAGAACCTTCGTAATGGATCCAAAGAGAGGCTTCATCCTCAATGGCATCGAAACTCCATTAAGAGGCGTCGCTAAGCATCAGGATAGAAGAGATTTAGGAAACGCAGTCTCTCCAGCTGATCAGATGGAAGATATGGAAATCATCAACGATATGGGAGTCAACACAATCAGATTATCCCATTATCAGCATGACGACATCGTCTATGATCTCTGCGACAAATACGGATTCATCGTCTGGGCAGAAATCCCATACATCTCAAGACATATGGCCGAGGAGGGAAATAAGAACCTCGAAGACCAGATGAAGGAATTAATCGTCCAGAATTACCACCACCCATCAATCATCTGCTGGGGCATTTCCAACGAAATCACAATGATGCAGAAAGGTGTTAAGAAGAACATGCTCAAAGAGCAGCACAGCCTCAATGACCTCGGCCACGAAATGGACCCATCAAGATTGACCACAATTGCATGCTTCTCAATGTGTGGACCATTCAGTAAGATCGCAAAAATCACGGATATCACATCATGGAACCTTTATTTCGGATGGTATTTCCCAGGATTATTCGTTAACGACATCTGGTTTGGCATATACCATATGTTCCACAAGAAGAGATGCGTTGGTCTTTCAGAATACGGCGCAGAAGGTATGACAAACCTCCACTCAGCAAAGCCACATAGAGGCGACTCAACCGAGGAATATCACGCAATTTATCACGAATACATGCTCAAGTTCTTCGAGAAGAGAAACTATCTCTGGGCAACACATGTCTGGAACATGTTCGACTTCGGATCAGATGGCCGTACACACGGTGGCGACAACGGAGTTAACCACAAGGGTCTTGTCACATTCGACCACAAGACAAAGAAAGATGCTTATTACATTTACCAGGCATACTTTGCAGAAAAGCCAATGGTCTGGATCACAAGTAAGAGATTCTTAAACAGAACAGGTAAGAAGACTGAAGTCAAGGTCTATTCCAACCAGAACGAAGTTGAATTATTCGTCAACGGAGTATCACAGGGCAAGAAGACTGGCAGCCACCACGTCTTTAAGTGGAAAGTTGCATTCCCTGGCGACCTTGAAATCAAGGCGGTTGCAGGAAGCGTAGAAGACACATCAACAATCAAGCACGTCGATGTTGCTGATGATAGCTATGTCTTGCACGTTAAATCCAACAACTACAGCTGGGAAAAGAAGGATAAAGACGAAGACTAATCATTAAAAAATAAATTAACGGTTTAATTGGTTTGAAGATTAAGCCGTTTTTTACTGGCATTTTGCACCCAAAGCGAGTTTGAAGACTATCTAATAAAAGTGACATGCTCCCACCGCTTATAGAAGTGGGGGCTTCTTGCTCAAGGAATCTAATGATTCCAGTATCGACAAGCTATCTGGCGATGTCCTCGCCTTCATCATTTCAAAACCTCTTTTCAAAAT
>JAKSVD010000122.1 GCA_024408305.1 Bacilli bacterium
CCCCGGACTGAAGCTTGCAAAGCTACCGTTATCCCGTTTAACTATGGCCCCAAATTTTGCCGCTGTCCTAAAACAGCCTTGTTATTATAATCAAGCGTTTTGAAACTGGCAATAAGGAAATTGCAAAATTTAAAGAAAATGAGAAAGTCCTTGGTTTCTTGATATGTTTTTATTCTTTTTCCTTCTCGTAGCGGAAAGAGAATCCGATGACCTCTGGACCTCCGTGAGCTGGACACGTTGCGTTGCATTTGGTGATTTCAACTTTTTCAAAACCTGCTGCCTTAAGAGCTTCTGCTGCCTGAAGAACGCCTGAATGGAGTTCTGTTGAATAACCAACCATAGCAACCGAATAGTCGATGCCTTCGTATTGGGAGAGCATGTATTCAACATATTTCTTTCCTAATTTACGAATATTGCCCTGCAACTTCTTCTCACTGACAAGCTTGCCGTTTTTGACAACCAAGACAGGGATAATGTGGAGCATTGAGCCAAGTAAACCTGTTAAAGATGAACATCTACCGCCTTTAGCCATATAGACAAGATCGCGAACTACTAACGAGGCACATACATGCCCTTTTAATTCTTCGCATTTCTCAACGATCTGTTCTGGTGTGTATTCACCCGTGTCCACAAGCGTTTTAGCATACAACGCCATGTAGCCGATGCCGAGCGAGAACGAATTAGAGTCAATAACAAATATTCTTGGATCGTCATTTCTTGCTGCAACAGCGTTCTGATAGCCACTAGATAGTCCGCTAGAGATCGCAAAATGAATGACTGCGTCGTTTTCCTTGAGGATATTCTCGAAGTGTTCCTGGATTTCGTTGATGTTTGCCGCGCTGGTCCTAGGTATCTTCTTGGTTCTGTCAAAATAATCGAATAATTCCTGGTTATCATGGGTTCCATCATCTAGGTAGGAAACGTCTCCTAATTGAATGTGGAAAGGGACGGAATAAACTCCGTACTTCTCCTGCATTGCCTTATCAAAATCCATTGGGGACTCGCCAGAAATAGCAATTCTCATATCTTTTGTCCTCGACTTTCCTTATTATTATACATCTAGTATTAAAAACTAGCAACTCTAGTTCAACAAAAAATGCGGAATATTAGACCGCATCTTTATTTCTTTTTTTGTTTTTACCGGCGCCTCTGGTCAAACGTGGGTAGATAATGAGTAGGATTTGGAATAGCATCGCTAGAGCGTAGATCCATACGTACTCATTTGGTTTCTTAGAAATAAATGAAAGCATCATGCATGCTGAGTTAGCCCAAGTCCACATGGTAACTGAGAAGACCGCGCCGATCATAAACTTCATGCCCGTGACCAATTCAAAGATGAGGAATAAGCTTGGGATGGCTGAGAGGATGTAGTAGATTGCAAGACCTGTAACAGGAATACCAAGAGCTGATAACGTATTGACCACAACTACCGCAAACATCGTGAATATAATAATTATTAAAGCGGAAGCAAAGACGATTTTTGCGTGCAATTCGCGTTTCTGATATTTTTTCTTTTCCTCTTCCGTTTCAACCACATTATCTTCTTCGCTATGTTCTTCGAATAGATAGCCGATTTCAACATTAAATAATTCTGCAATGTTGTATAACATCTCAGCGTCTGGGAGAGATTCAGCTCTTTCCCATTTGGATATTGCCTTATCGCTATAGCAAAGCTTCTCGGCTAATCCGGCTTGGGTCAGATTGTTTTTCTTTCTTAATGTTAAGATGTTTTTGGCAATGATTTCACGTTTTGTCATAACGACATTATAACACTAAAGAAAAAATAAGCACCACGGGGATGCTTATTCTGATCTAAGAGCTTCAACTGGGTCTTTTCTAGCCGCCGATGATGCAGGCATGAGACCTGAGATAGAAGTGAGTAATATCGAGATTACAATAATTATTGCGGCATAGAGGATTGGAAGAGCGGCGATTGTGTAGATACCGAAATTCAAGCCAATAATGACGTTCAATATAGCGGATGCAATATAGGTGATTGCAATACCGACAACACCAGATAATCCACCGATGATGAAGGTTTCTGCGTTGAAGAGGTGTGAGACATCCTTCTTTCGTCCGCCTAATGAACGGATAACGCCGATTTCCTTGATACGTTCCATGACTGAAACGTAGGTGATGATGCCGATCATGACAGTTGAGACAACAAGCGACAAGGCTGTAAAACAGACAAGGGCGATGGTAACAATATTAATCATGTTGTTAACAAGGGCGATGATAAGCGAGATGGTGTCGCTATAAGTAACAGGTGATCTGTGTGCGTAATCAATGGTCTTTTCCTGAGCAGTTCCCGCATTAATTGTGATATCAACATCTTGGTTCCACTGATCAAGATAGTCGGTAACTAGGTATTTTCTATTGAAATCCAAAGGATATATGCGGATATCGTTTGGTTTATCCACTCCACCTAACTGTCTCTTTGTTAACTGATATGATTGGGAAATGTTAAGTCCGATAGAGCCTAGAAGCGCGCTTAAGGTGTTGGAAGATCCAACAAAGCCGATGTTGTTCTTGTGCGGATGGTTATCGTAAGAATAGTCATATTTATAGGTAATGCCATAGGCAATGGTCATTCCGTTCATTTCCATTTCCATGGAGCTAAAGGAATCTTGTTCGTTATCGTTAAGATATTCGACGACTTCTGAATGGAGGTTCGCAGCAATTGCATATTCAGTTAATGCGTGAGTGTAATAGATACCTTGTCCTAAGCAGCCGTATGAGATTTCTTTCTTTGGTCTTAGAATTGAAGTGATTTTGAGTTCCACTCCATCATCCCAAGATGGATTTGAAATGTGGTTATATGTGAATGGCTGGTACTGTCCAGCAGGTGAATCAGGGTCTGTTTTGTTGAAGATCCTATTATTTGGATAATATGTGAATTTCTTGCTCATCAACTCTTCGTATGAGAACTGATCCTTATCTAAAGATGGGTTGTAATGCTCGCTATCCTTGCCGAAACGATAGACAAGGTTTAAGAATTCGTCCTGCGAATAGTATCCAAGCTGAGCGAGGAATAAGTCAGAGACGTCGGTGTCTTTAGAGACTACCAACATTACTTCATTCTTGTTTTGTGGGAAATGGGAAGTCTCTGGATCAGAGATAATATCGTATTGATTGAGAATATAATCTGGAGCATCTGGTGCTTCATGGATTGTATTTGTATAGCTTGAGATAATGGATGAATATGTTCCGTATTCAGTCTCAGATAATACAGATGCATAGCATTGTTCAATAGCGGACAATGAATAATTCTTTCTTTCCTGGCCTTCGAATAAGATGTCCGTATAAAGGTTATTACGAATGTTAAGACCGTAATATTCTGCTAAAGCTGAATAATATTCTTCAGGCATTTCTCTGACGAACTGGAGGTAATCATCGTTCAAGTCGTTGGTAACCTGCATAGAATCTGCAGCTTCTGAACGCTCAACGAAACTCTTGATGATATAGTCAACATCAACATAGCCCGGTTTAACCGCATGAGCAACCGTTCCAAAGCCTGACGAGCCGCTGCCTATTTGAGAGAACATATTAGCGTAGTCCAAAGCATTTTCTTGAATTTGGATTGGGTTGCCAGAGAGCATATCATCCTGCATTGAAGCGATATATCCGGTGACACCACACGAAACCGCAAGGACTAAAGAAACACCGATGATGCCGATTGAACCAGCAAATGAAACCATCGCGGTTCTCTTGCCTTTTGAAATAAGGTTTCTAGCTGAAAGACGGAATGCTGTCCAGAAAGACATCTTTGCGTCTTCTCTTTCTTCTTCGATTTCAATATTTGCTCTTTCCGCTTCTTCTTCCTCTACTGAATATGGATCGGAGTCGGAAACTAATTCACCGTCTTTTAATCTGATGATACGTGTTGAGTATTGTTCTGCGAGTTCAGGGTTATGGGTGACCATGATGACGAGCTTCTCTTTTGAGATCTCTTTAATGAGTTCCATAATCTGGACTGATGTGACCGAATCAAGAGCACCTGTAGGTTCGTCAGCCAAAAGAATGTCTGGCTCATTAACTAAAGCTCTTGCAATAGCGACTCTTTGACACTGTCCACCAGATAATTGATTAGGTTTTTTGGTGTATAAACCTTCGAGTCCAACCTTATCTAAAGCAGCCTTTGCTCTTGATGTTCTTTCCTCTTTTCCAACGCCTGCGATTGTTAAAGCTAGTTCAACGTTTTCGAGGATGTTCTGATGAGGAATGAGGTTATATGCCTGGAAGATAAATCCGATTCTGTGGTTACGATAAACATCCCAGTCGTGGGAGTTGTAATTCTTAGTGGAGACGCCGTTGATGAACAAGTCGCCAGAGGTATAGTGATCAAGACCTCCGATGATGTTTAAAGTCGTTGTCTTACCACATCCGGAAGGACCTAAAATAGAAACGAATTCGCCTTTGCGGAAATTGATGTTAATTCCCTTCAAAGCCTCAACTTTGAGGCCAGCTGTTTCATAAACTTTATGTATATCGACTAATCTAAGCATGAGCACTCCTCCTTTTGCGCTCATATATTAATACTATAAGAAAACAGCACAACTATTTTTGACACTAATTTCTCCACTTTTAGTAGAAAAGGGGTTTCTTAAGAAAAACAGACTATCCAAGAAGGACGTCTGCTTTATCTTTTATCTTCCATTTTTCGAAATATGCATTTTCCATCGGAATCCATTTTTCCTTGTAATCTTGGAGCTTGGAAATGTCGCGTTTAGCCAATCTTTTGATTTGCTCTTTTGGATCGATTGAGAGGAAGAATGACATATCCCAATATTCGCCAAATTCCTTATGCATACAGTACGTGCCCACTACGAGAGTGAGTGGCGCAGGCTTATATGCGCGATTCAAACCATCTGTGGTTGTATATTCAAGAGCCCCTCTGATATCAGGCAGAACCCTTTCTTTAAATCTCTCCCAATGAACATTTCCCCCGAGTTTTTTTAATCGGTTTTCTGTT
>JAKSVD010000123.1 GCA_024408305.1 Bacilli bacterium
TCGCGTTAGTGCTCTGGGGAGGCGCAGTCATCTTCCTCGCACTCCGCAAGAAAGAGACTCCTGCAGAATAACAACACAAAGCAGACAAGCTTTATATAACAAATACTGAGGTGGTCGAGGCCCCCTCAATCACCTCCATTAAGGTTTTATAAGGAAAGGAAATAACATGAAAAAGAAATCTTTAATGACTATCGCAAGCTTATTCCTCGTTTCTGGTTTAATTGCTTGTGGTACAACAACTGACAACAGTTCAACACCATCATCAGAAGATTCAACAGTTAGCAGCATTGATACTCCTGCAGCTTCTTCATCAGAAGCAGGCCAGCAGAGCTCAGCTCCAGCAGAAGAATCACATCATTACGCTTCAACATGGGAAAGCGACAAGGGCAACCACTGGCATTCATGCAACGATGCTGATTGCGATGAGATGGGCTCATTCGGCGCTCACACATTCGTCAAAGACACAAAGAAGTCAGTTGAAGCAACCTGCACAGCTAAGGGTTTACTTGTCGAAACTTGCTCAGTTTGCGGATTCACCTCAGAAATCGTTACACCAATCATCCCTCACGAATTCGTTAAGGATGCATCAAGATCAACAGACGCTACATGTGAAGTTGCTGGTGTTATCGTTGAGAAGTGCGCTCACTGTCCAGAAGAAAAGACAACAAACGTTGCAGCACTTGGTCACAAGTGGGCTGCTGATCCAACAGACCCAAGAAACTGTGAATCAACACACACTAAGAATGGTGTCGTCGTTGAAAAGTGCCCAACTTGCAAGGAATCCAGAGAAGTTAAGCAGCCTATGGTTAAGCACGAATGGACAATTGCAGAAGGACAGACTCTTACAACTGTAAGCGGCAAGACAGTTCAGAAGTGGACATGCTCATGCGGCACAGAGTCATACACAATGCAGGTCTACGATTGGGACTTCTTATCACCAGGTTCAAACGCTGCTGGTGTTGAAGGATTTACTCCAGGTACAGACCAGGGCCACGCTAATGGTATGCGTATCGCTGGTAATGGATCAGTCTACTGGAACTTCCCAGTTGTTAAGGCTGGTTTATGCCAGGTTGCAGTCGGATGCAACCCAGCTCCAACCTCAATTCTCTCAACTCAGATCCAACAGAAGAACACAATCAAGATCAATGATGTCGAATCAACATTAATCCCACAGGGTGCATATAACACTCTCGGACTTACAACTGGTGCCTTCGACGAATTGCTCTTGACAGAATTCACAGCAACAACCGAAATGGTCGGCTCAGAAGCTAAGATCGAAATCACTCAGAAAGCATCATCCCGTTTATACTGGGGCGGTGTCGTTAGAGTCACATTCCTCCCAATCGCTTAATCGCCTTGGAATAGGTAAAAAGAAATAATGGAGCCAAGCCCTAAAGCAAGGCTCCTTTTTCTGTTTTTAGAGAAAAATAGACGATACTTTGTATCAGTCTATATCTTTCTTTTTTCTTTCCGCACTGTATAATTTAAACTAAGGAATAATGATGGGACTACATCTTAAATCACCAAACGTAAAAGAAGGCGAATATCTCGATGATAGATTCACTGGATATGGCGCTAATATTTCACCCGAATTCCATATTTCCGGAATTGACCGCAATGCTGTGAGCATGATTCTTACCCTAGATGATCATGACCATCCAAGAATCCCGGATTTTAATCACTGGATAGCTTTTAACATCAAACCGGTTAATAAGATTCCCTGTTCTCTACCAAAAGGTTTCTCGCTAACAAAGCCTATTCAGATGAATCAGGGCAGGGCATATGGCAATTATCGTTACCGCGGTCCAAAAACCCCAAAAGGAGAGACCCATACATACATATTCACCTTATACACGTTAGATTGCCGATTAGATGGTAATCTGATGTCCAACAAAAGGAAGATCATGGCTTCAGCTGAAGGGCATATACTCCAGAAAGCTGAATTAAAGGTCCTATATTCTCCTGCGTATAGTGAAGCTAAATAAAGCAGTCCTAGGTGGATTGCTTTTTCTTTTGCGTAATGTGCGAGCTATAATTTTTATTAGAGGTAGCTTATGGAATGGAAATTAAAAAATGTAATTCAGGAAACTAATCATAAATTCCTTAATTTTTATACAGTTCACTATGATGTGACTATGGATGATGGGACATATAAGGACGCTGAATATTATCTAGCTTCTAGAAAGCCTGCGAACGAATTAAGATGCGTCACACATGAATACGAAAAGCCTGATGCATGCATGATTGCCTTATATTATGTGGACGAGAAGACAAAAGAAGTCTCCATGATGATCACAACGCAGTTCAGGCAGGCTCTTGGAACATATATGACTTCTATGCCTGCCGGACTTGTTGACCCAGAAGACAAGGACATATATGAAACAGCAAGAAGAGAAGCGCTAGAAGAAGCGGGTGTTTTGTTGGATGATATAGAGATTCTTGCTCCAGCCTCCACAACATCTAGCGGAATGAGCGATGAGATGAACGCGATGGTCCTTGCTAGGATTTCTGGTTTTGCAAATAATGCGTTGGAAGAATTTGAAGATATCACCGCAAATCTTATTCCTTTAAGGAAAATCAAGGATATGTTAAGCGATCCTAAATATATCATCCCAATCCATACAAGATTAACGATGTTGTACTTGATCGAAAGATTTGGAATTAAGTAGCAAATTTATGATAGAGATATGCACGATTATGTCTCTTTTCTTTTGTTTTCGTCGCAAAAGAAATACAATTTGACGCATGAAGAAAATATCTTGGAAATTAGTTGCGTCGGCTTTTACTGTTCTTTCTATTGCTGCGTTAGCTTCATGTGGAACCCGCAACATATCATCATCAAATCAAGAAGAATCAACGATATCAGCAAGTGAAAATATCACATGCAAAATCACCTTTATTGTGAATAGTGAAGAAACAGTTGTTGAGGTTCATTCAGACGGTATTGAGCCTCCTGTAAAGGAATTAGAAAACAAGCGTTTTGCTGGGTGGTCTTTAAATAAAGACTCCTCTGATATTCTCTTCCTACCAACTGATACAATCACAATCGATAAGATTAAAGAGTATTTGCAGGATCGATCTCTCACCCTTTATGCGGTCTATGCTGATTTATGCACAGTCACATTCCATAATTCTAAGTTAGAGGTAGTGGTTCTTGATTCTTTACTCGGCAATATGGCTGATGTTAAAGGAGATCGTCAAGATGGGTATGAGTTTATAGGCTGGACCACGAAAGAAGGCTCGATGGATGTTGTTTTTGGTGTTGATGACCAAATAGATTATGGTGCGATAGCAAAACAGTTCTCTAACCTTATAAATCTTGATCTTTATCCTGTGTACGCATCTCTATCCTCAAACATAAAACCTGCGTCATATTTTGCTCCTGATGTTTTGCCAGAGATTCATATTGCAACAGAAAATGGTATTGCAATTGATGACAAATCTTTGATTGATCCTACCCAAAAGAAAGGCAGTAATGGTGAAATCCCTGTTTATAACTATGTTAACGCTTCAATAAACGTTAATAAGGGAGAAGAGGGGAGCGATTTATCCAATGTTACCGGACAGGTAAAAGTAAGAGGAAATTACACCTCAACCTACGCCAAGAAACCAATACGTATCAAGTTTGAGAAAAAACAATCCCTTCTTGGTTTAAACAAAGGAAATAAATGCAAAAGCTGGGTCCTTTTAGCTGAGTGGAAAGATTCATCGCTGCTTAGAAATTCTTTAGCGGGTTATTTAGGCAATTCAATTTTAGAAAGCGATGGTTACTATTGTTCAGATTTCCGTTTTGTCAAAGTGTATCTAAACGGGTCATATAATGGAGTATACGCATTAGCTGAACAGCAGCAGGTCAATCAATATCGCGTTAATATCCCAGAATCAGAATTATCTACCGATGGAGTAGATACGGGATACTTGCTTGAATTTGATGGTTATTACAAGAATGAACCTGCGATCCAGACATTCACTGTTGATTATTCCGGAGTAAAAACGCTGACTAATGGATTCACCGTCGTTAACGACATAATGAATTCTCAACAGCATGATTTCATTGCCAAAGTTACTCAAACAGTCTTTAGTGTGGTTTATGACGCCACAAGAAGAACACATGCAAACATTGAAACTGCGCCATATCATACGATGGATGAAAATGGAGATTACGTTGAAGATAGAACGATAAAAACAGCGGAAGAAGCTGTCTCTAAAGTGGTAGACATTACCTCTCTAGTTGATATGTATATCCTCCATGAGATATTGCAAGATAGAGATATCGGATGGTCATCATTCTATCTCTCCATTGATATGAGTAAGAACGGTAACAAGAAGCTCACCTTTGAAGCCCCTTGGGATTTTGACTACGCTATTGGAAACAATACATATAGCAACGCGATGAAAGCCTCTCTTGCCGACAGAAACAAGATGATTTCAGATGGTAGACTTGTGGCTAATGGTAGATCGTATCTTTTTAAAGATTCCACATCCCTATCAAATAGCGATTTCACCTTCACAAACAAAGAGGCCTTGTACGCAAAATCAAACGATAATCCATGGCTTTCTGTCTGTAATACCCAAGGATGGTTCTGGCATAGGGTCGAGAATAAGTGGAACGAAGCGTATTCAGCTGGAGTATTCACCAAGGCATCAGAAATGCTTAATGAGCTTTCACTCAAATATATAGATGATTTTGCAGAAAATTTTAAAAAATGGTCTGGTTCAATTAGTAAGAAGATTGATATGTATCAACCTGATTTGGTTCAATACTTTGTTAACCAGAGACAAGCTGGGGAATACCTTAAGATCTGGTTTGATAACCGAATCGAAGGGCTTAACGTTGCTCTCCCAAGAGAAGCTTCAAAATACACAAACTAAAAATAGCTGCAAATCCAAGCTAAAACCCCTTTAAGGTGCTTTTTTTGCTCTTTACATATGACAATCTTGCTATTTATTTAAAAGTATTTGTATT
>JAKSVD010000124.1 GCA_024408305.1 Bacilli bacterium
TCCTATGCCAAAATATGGGCTATGGAGGTCGTTGGCGTAGGTTGGAGAAACAGTTGAAACTGCATCGGCCATGAGCATGGCGCCCTTCATAAGGTTGACGTCATGTCTTCCCTCATAGACATATTCAAGAGCGCCGTGATACCAGCCTTCTGCAAGACCAAAGGTATTGTAGAGTTCTTGTCTTCCAAACTGTCCCTGATATGCAATGTTGTGGATTGTATAAACCGTCCTAACGTTTCTTAAATCAGGATATCTTGCCTGATGATCCTTTAGATAAAGGATGGATAAGGCAGTTTCCCAGTCATTGCAGTGAAGGATATCTGGGGTGAATCCGATAATATGAATGATATCGATAACGGCTTTTGAGAACCATGCGAATCTGAATTTGTCATCGTCATAGCCATAAAGCTTCGGCCTATCGAATAGTTCGTCGTTTTCGATGAAATAAACATCCACTCCATCTAACGATCCTTTACGGATTCCACAGTAAAGGGTTCTGTTTCCTAGGTTAACGTTGTAGGTTGCGATTCTTCTAGTCTTCCTTGGGAATTTTTGTTTAACGCATTGATAATACGGGGTGACGATAATGACTTCGTTACCAAGTTCTTTCATTGCAGGCGGCAATGAAAAAGCGACGTCTGCTAAACCTCCTGATTTAGAAAAAGGAGCGCATTCGCTTGTTTCGAAAAGAATTTTCATAGACTATTCCTCTATTTGTTTGATATATGATAAATCTTTTTTTTATTAACACAAAGTTAATATCGCATTTTGCTCATTTGAATGCACGAATGGTAAAAACACCCTGAAGCATCAAAGCAAAACGAACAATAAACTGATAATCGGGATAGTGATAATCGATAAAATTGTTGAGGCAAGACAGTTTGCCACTGTGTCTTCTTGGCCTTGGCCGACTAATTCCGCGAAGGTTTGAGAAATCTGGGCAACCGGTACTGCCGTTAAGATTGTCATGGTCATCTTAAGTTCAACAGGAATCGGAAGGAAGAAGACGATGGCAAATACAATTAATGGGAAGGCGAAATGCTTGATTGCTATAACGATGTATCTAATTGGTTCTAGGAATATTTTCTTCATGCTCATCGAGCAAAGTCTCATGCCAAGAGCCATCATGCATAGAGGAGCAGACATCTTAGCGATAATTGTGATGCAATTCATGAAAGGAATGCCCGCTGTTGGAATAGTCTCTATCTTTAAATCAAAGAAATACAGGATCAAAGCAACGACTAAAGCGATAGTTGCTGGATTTAACAATATTCTCTTAATCGATATGTATTTCTTATCCTGCGTGATGATGTAACAGGCTAAAGTCCAGCCGATGATGTTCATCGCGGTTAAATATATAGAGCACATAGCTGCACCGGCAGAATATGATGGAAGCAGCGCTTCGATAATCGGAACACCCAAGAATGCTTCATTTCCAAAAGCGCAGCAAACAGCAGCTACGCGATAACGGATATCACTTCTCTTCTTCCTAAATATGAAATACATGATAAGGGTCGTGCATAACATGGTTACCAAACCAAAAAGGAAGGCGATAAGCATATCAATGGACGTCTCTTTAGAAAAAGATAACTTCTGAAATGAATATAGTGTCAGTAATGGAGAACAAACGTAGAGCAAGATCGGAGCGATCGTCTTTGCGTTATCCGATTTTAATATTTTTGTCTTAACTAAAAGAATGCCCGGCACGGCGTAGAGGAGCATTATTCCGACATTAATTAACACAGTGATGAAATTATCCATATGAACATTATATCAAATGCCACAAAAAAAGCCCTGATTTCTCAGAGCATTTTTAATGGCGGAGGCGAAGAGATTCGAACTCTTGCTAGACTTGCGCCTACTAATGGTTTTCAAGACCATCCCCTTCAGCCACTTGGGTACGCCTCCATATGTTTGGTGGTCCATGCTGGACTTGAACCAGCGACCAAGCGATTATAAGTCGCCTACTCTAACCACTGAGCCAATGGACCATAGCGATTAGGCGAATTATATTATAGACATTAGAGAAAAATTATCAAACACGAATTGATTAATTTTATTAACCTACACCACGAATACGTTATCTAGAGGCACATCTAAGTCATCATGAGGGAGTTCTTCCACTGTTTGCTCAGAGAAGCAGATGCCAAGAGAATACGCTTTTGTCTTCTTAAGGTAACGATCATAATAACCACCACCATAACCTAAACGATAATTGGCATCATCAAAGGCTAGGCCAGGGACGATAATTAGGTCTATATCTTCTGGTTTTACTATCGCATTTGTTGCAGGAGCTTCTTCGATTTCGTATTTGCCAACACGCACCAATTCATCTAGGGATTTGATTTCTTTCATTACCATATCATCGTGCCCATAGATGAAAGGTATCACTACTCGTTTTCCAATTCTTAATAGACCGTCAATTATCGGATGTGTATCAATCTCCGTGCCGATTGAAACGAAGATAGAAATAATTCTAGAAGAGAGGACCTTTTCCATTTCAAGGATAGAAGAGACAAGGATATCTTCTCTAGATTTCCTATTGCCAATATTGTTTCTTATTTCTTGAAACTGGTTTCTTATTTCTTTTTTCGTCATATCTATATTATATTTTATATAACATAAAGACACATTTCATTATTGTGTCCGGAGAATGATCATGGATAAAGAAATATTCGACCTCATCCTTGAGGAAACAAGCCGACAGAATCGCGGGATCGAACTCATTGCAAGCGAGAATTATGCTAGCAAGGAAGTTAGAGAAGCGTGTGGTTCGATTTTAACAAACAAATATGCTGAGGGTTACCCAGCAAGAAGATATTACGGAGGCTGTGAAGTCGTTGATAAGATCGAATCAATCGCCATTGCTAGGGCATGTGAATTATTCGGTTCAAAATTCGCTAATGTCCAGTCACATTCCGGCTCACAGGCAAATGCAGCTGCATACCGCGCATTGATGCCAGAAGGCGGAAAGGTTTTATCCTTAGTCCTTAATGATGGAGGCCACTTAACACACGGCTCACCTGTTAGTTTCTCATCACACCTTTATAACTTCGTCCACTACCCACTAGACGTTGAAGGTAGATTGGATTATGAGAACATCCTCAAGATTGCGCTTGAGGAAAAACCAGATGTCATCCTCGCTGGATATTCTGCATACCCATATGAAATCGACTTCAAGAGAATCCGCGAAATCTGCGATTATGTTGGATGCAAGATGATGGTTGATATGGCTCATATCGCTGGCTTAATCGCTGCAGGACTCCACAATTCACCTGTTGCTTTAGCAGATATTACAACAACCACCACCCACAAGACATTAAGAGGCCCACGTGGAGGATTAATCCTCACAAACGACGAGGCTCTTGCAAAGAAGATCAATTCAGCAGTCTTCCCATATTATCAGGGAGGACCACTTGAACACATCATCGCTGCAAAGGCCATCTGCTTTAAAGAAGCAAATACAGATTCGTTCAAAGCATATATGGCTTCAGTTAAGGAAAACACAAAAGCCTGCGCAGATGAATTCGAGAAACTCGGAGTTAAATCAAGCGGTTCAGAAAACCACCTCTTCTTGTTAAATGTCCTCGATTCATTTGGAATCAACGGAAAAGAGGCTCAGGCAAAGCTTGAAGAGATCGACATCACCACAAACAAGAACATGATTCCTGGTGACACTCTTCCTCCAAACAAGACCAGCGGACTCCGCATTGGATTTGCAGCCTCAACAACCCGTGGATGCACAAAAGAAGACGCTATTGAGATTGCTCATATAATCTGCGATTACCTCAGCAATTCAAAATCGCAGGAAGAATGCGTTGCTAAAGTCCATACAATGACATCATCTTGGAAAGCAACCGAAGAAATCTAGGCAAAATATAAGACCGAAATCTTAGAAGAAATCGGTCTTTTCTTTTAGTTTTTGAAGGCTTTGACCATCAAGGAATTGAGTTTTCTTACAAATTCTTTTCTATCTTTGATCTCATATCCCTCAAGGAGCATAGCCTCATCATATAAGACTGATGCATATTCCTTAACGGCGGCATCATCGCTCTGGATTGAGGATAGAGCCTGGAAGAGTTCATGGTCAGGGTTGATCTCAAGCACTTTCTCTGCTTTAACATCCTGTTCCTTTGTTGGATCCTCGTTTAAGGTCTTCTCCATCCCAAGGGACATACCTTTTTTAGTGGAGATGCAAACAGGAGAATCAACGAGCTTTGTTGAGAAGACAACGTCATCAACAGTTCCCGACAACGCATCTTTAAGGTTGTCTAAGAGTCTAAGGTTCGTAGCCTTGAGTTCTTCAACTTTCTTCTTGTCTTCGTCGCTTAAAGAATCGGTGTCCTCTTCTCCGATTGATTTGAACTCAACCTTGTCGTAGTCATGCATCATCATGAGGCAGAATTCATCGATCTTCTTATCTAAGAATAAGACATCGATACCATCTTTCTTGAATTTCTCAATCTGCGGAAGGAGCTTAATAGCATCGATATTGTCGCCTGATGCGAAATAGATGCACTTCTGCCCGTCTTTCATCGCGTCTTTATAATCTTTTAAAGAGATATACTTATCTTCATTGTTGAGGGTGTGGAATACGAGTGTATCCTGGAGCATCTCCTTCTTTCCGCCATAAGATGAATAGATGCCGAACTTGAGGTATTCGCCGAAGACATCCCAGAATTTAGCGTATTTATCCGCATCGTTCTTTTTAATGTCTTTGAGCTTGTCGATAATCTTCTTCTCAACGTTATCCGCGACTTTCTTCATGACTGGAGAGTTCTGGAGCATTTCACGAGAGATGTTGAGTGAGAATGAATCTGAATCGACAAGTCCTTTGACGAATTTGAGGTAATCTGGGATTAATTCTGGACACTTATCTTTGATAAAGATGCCTTTTGAATAGAGCTGAAGACCCTTTTCGTATTCCTTGCTGTAATAATTAAACGGTGCACGTCCCGGAATA
>JAKSVD010000125.1 GCA_024408305.1 Bacilli bacterium
TAAAAATAATGTGCTGAACGCGAATAAAGCATGAAGTTTTTTATTCATAAACAACCTCCTATCTATATTGTATATAATATTTATATCAGTAAAAGAGGTTTAACTATGGCATGTAGAACATTCACCTTTCAATCTATTCCAACAACATTCGAAGAATTTAAATCATTAAAGGAAGCTAAACTTTGGGCTCCATTTGAAACAGGCGCAATGACGATACTTGCTCTAGCAATGTATGAGAATAACAGAAATGAAGCATTAAAGTGCTTAGAATACCTAAAAGGCCCCGCAAAGCTATCCCCAAGAGAAATCCAATTCTTCGACGAAAGATTAAAAGGAAAAGGATATAAAGCAAGATCGTTTTTCAAAGGCACAAATAGAAATAACAACTATACCCCATCAACCCCTTATATGATTGATGTGCAAGATAACCCATATTCATATCAAAATGAAGGTTGGGCAACAATATATGTAACATCGTCTGGTGCAGACAACCAGAGACCTATAAGCCTTAGGTTTAAACCAAGCACCCACGAATGGTTCTTGAATGAATGCCAGATTCTTGCAGATATAAGAATTCCGGTCGCAGAAGACGATTGGGCATAAGAAAAACCCCAAACCCACTGAGATTTTGGGGTTATTTTATTAAGCAACCTTTACTAAACGAATGCCGTAAACCCAAATTGAGTATCCGTTATTGTTATTATGGAGCGTTAACGTCTTAGCACCTGATGCGATATCGATTGTTGCAAGGGCTTTTGATGTCCATGCAGCACCGCTCTCGTTTAATCCAGTATCAGCGTATGTCTCTGTTGCGCCACCAAGATTGGTTTCTGCTCCAGAATCAACCTTGACTGTATACTTGTATAATTTCGAGAGTTCTGCTCCGCCGTTATTTCCTTCAGAGTCGCCCTTAGCAACTGCTGTTGCTGAATTCCAGTAACCCTTGTTTGCGTTGCCTGCTGAGCACTGTGCGTTGAGGTAGACTTCGTATTTACCTGCCTCAATACCATCTATATTCCAAACATCATCAAAGATGTTATTCTTGCCTAGACGGGTATCCTTGTTCGTGGAAACAGGATTCTTCTGGCCTGATGTGCATTGGGCAGCTGTATATTCATAACTCTTTGCAACTGGTGTCTCAGGTGTTGTTGTTCCGCCACCACCGCTCGATGAGGTTCCATCGGCAATGACATCGATTGTGCCAACGTTAACTGTCGATGAAGACTTGTTGGTAATTGTGATTTCATGTTCACCAGCAGATAAATCGTATTCTCCTAAGAGGTTGAACATATATGCAGTTCTTCCACCTGGATTTCCGAAGCCAGCCTTCTCTGTTGTCTTATCGACGATTGTCTTTTCAACACCGTCGATCTTAAGAGAAATAACATTTGCTAGTTTTGTTGATGAAGACTTATTTGTGCAACCTATATAAGTAACAACATTAGCCTTACCATCTTTTGCCATATTGACCTTGTAAGATGCTGTTTTGCCGTTTGTTAATTCAAGATATGAATCAGGATTCTTGAAATCAGATGCTGTTTTTCTTGTTCCGGTACCTGTGATGTCGTTGCCTCTACCAACAGAGATATTGGTTGGAAGAGTTGCCTTAGGTCCTTCTGTCAAGAAATCAATGATCTTATTTAAATCAGCTGCTGGAATTCCGATTGAGAGGAGTGAGTAATATGTCTTCTCTTGGAAGTTCTTTCCTGGCATTGCGAGGATTTCGTCGACATATTTAGCAATATCATCGCCGTTAGTATCTGTCTGATAGTTAGAGAGATGAGCATATCTTTGTCCATCAATTGGAGCGTAGTTAGAGAATGCGTGATCTGCGATGGTCTCGTTGAAATCAACACCTAATAAACCGTTTAACGCAATTGCAACAATACCAGTTCTATCGGTACCAATACGGCAGTGATAGAAGGTTGGGTAATTTCTTTCATCAGCAAGATGTGAGAAGACTTTTCTCAATCTCTCAGCATTACGTGACATATTGGAATATGATGACGTTCCATAATCCATTGAGCAGTTGTAATAAGTAACTGATGAGCCGAGCGGAGATGATGTACCACCACCGTCCTTAACGTAAACCTCTGATTTAACCTTGAATCTCTTCATAAGTTCATCTTTGACTTCCTGGCTTGGATTTGAACCAGGTTCAGCAGTTCTATAAATTAAACCCTGCTTTATCTTTCCGCCTGCAGCGGTCTTTCTTCCGCCCATATCACGGCAGTTAGCCATAGAACCGATCTTAAGGTTTCTTGGCGCGGTCTCATCAACTTTGAAGATCTTAATCTCAGAAGCTTCTGATGTGCCATCGCTTAAATTAGCAATGACTTTGAAATAGTTATCACCAATAAATGGATTATAGAAGCTGATTTCCTTTGCAGTTGTGCCATTAATTACATATCCATCGCTTAAATCGGACTCTTGTCCTGTAACAAATGTATAGTTGTTTACAGTCTTTCCGCTTGGAGCGGTGTAGTTCCATGTCACTTTAACTTTGTTAGGCTGTGATTTATCGGAGTCACCTTTTGCATTTAAACTGGTCAAAACTGTTGGGTTTAATCCGTTATAGTAATCGCCTCCCCATGATAGGAACTTCTTCTGGTCAGCAGTATGGATTTCCTGAGGTGTTGTAATATCACTGTTGAATGAGAAATTTCCAAGTGTCTCATTGCCGCCTGTTGCAGGAATGGATTCTGTTTTTGCGTATTTGCATACAGTGCATGTATAGGTCTTAACGCCTTCTCCATATGCGGTTGCTGGAGTTGTGATTTTGCCCTGGTCGAATGTGTGTTTGGCCTTATCCTGGACTTCTGAGCAAGGGGTTCCGCCCCAGCCGCCCCAGCCGCCTCCCCAGCCGCCACCCCAAGGGTTATCGCCTGTATTTCCGTTGGAGATTGTGCCAGTACACTTATGCCAGTGGTAATCAGCATCACTACTCCAATTTGTATCCCATGTATGAGTGTGATCGTTATCACTAGATGAGCTTGAGGATTCCTGTTTTGATGAAGATGAGTTTGAGGCCGATTCAACTTCTTCGCTATCGATAGAAGATTCAATCTCTGATGAAGTTGGTTCTTTAGATTCTTCATGCGAGGAATTGGTTGTTGGCTTAGGTCCACATGCAACCAAAGAGAACGCAGCTAAGAGAGTAAGTAATCTCGCGCTATTCTTAGATTTCATAAAATACCCCTTTCTAGATATTTGATAGGGAAAAGTTTACCAATATAAAGGAATTGTTAACCGATACATATTGCTATAAGCAAAAGACTATCTTGTTGTTTTTCTTGTCTTCTTACAAAAGTAAGCCGAATTTATTAAAGAAAACTTGCAAAAGAGTGCTTAATTTACTTTTTAAAGAGAACGAATTTTTCAATTGGGAACAAGACGACCATCTGGAAAGTTCCAGCTACCATTGCGGCAACAGTTGGCGCAACACCCACAAGGAATCCCACTCCGGTTGAAATAAGTAAGTTTGCAACTAGCCCTTGTAACCATGTTGATATTAATATCAGGACGAAAACAATAACTATATAGATAACCACTAAATATATCGGTGAATCCGAATGGAATGTTGTTTTTCTGTTCTGGAAAAATCCGTAGACATTTGCAATTAAATTAGACAAGAAGAACGGAAGGATATAACCCCAGTTATTATGTCCAACACCCATAATGTCCTCTGTAAATATTGAACCCAAGAATGAAGGCAACGGGGCAGTCCACCCCTTCATTAAGAAAAATAAGGCATTAACTAAAATCAACTGTATGATGCTGACTATGCAGCTGACCAACACAAACTTAACAAATTCCCAAATCGTCTTCTTTTCTTTATTTGCCATTTATTCTCCAAAAAGTTCCTTATGTCTTCCTTTGATATAGGCATATGTCTCGATGTAGCATTTGAAGAACCCGTCTGTTGAGTCATTGATTATAGGTTTATCGACTGTGAGCGTTCTAATCTTCTTAAAATCATAAGCCCCATTGACTCTCCAACCCCACGCATCAAGGAAGCCGATGCGCATTGCATCTGTTGGGCAGTTAAATGAGCATCTCATACACATCAAACAATCGTGATGGAATTTGATTGAGCCGTTTTTTGCGCGGTAAATATTCTTGGTTGGGCAGTTATTTATGCACTTATTGCAATTAATACACTTATCCTTTTTGACCTTATAGAAAAATGAGTTGATATCCCCTCCGATGTATTGAATCTTAACAAAGAAGGTTATTAATCTATGAATAAACTTATATTTCTTAATGTTAGGGATGCCATCCAACACTTCCTTAGCAAGAACGTCTAATAACAAATCATCCATTCTTAACATTTCGTTAATCAGAGCGTCCTCAAACTTGAAGTGAATGTTATATGGCATGATAAAGTGATATTCGTTCTCTATATCAGCTTTACACCTCTTTAGTTTTCTAACAACATACACGCTCGACGCGTCGTTAGCGTGCAATGTCTCTCCTGAGTTCTTATATATAAATGTCTTAAGACCTTTAGGGAATTTCTGCTTCTTAACGAATTTTAGGAATCTTGAAGGCGCATTAAAGCCATAGATTGGATATCCCAGGCCAAGCATGTCATAACCTGAATAATCAAGCTGTTCCATCTTAAGCGCATCAATTTCATAGGTATCCACTTCAACACCTTCTTTTTCCAATCTTGCTTTAAGTAGGTTGGTCAGGTATCTGGTGTTGTATGTTCCTGTGTAATATACGAGCAGGCACTTCATATTATTCCTTCTTTTTCTTCAGAGAATGATATTGGTAATATTGGCCATATTCCCCCAGTGATTCAGGATCGGCTTCCTTAACCTTTTTTAGAATCGTTTTCTTTTTTAACGTGAATATGTTCAACAACCCTCTATGCTCAACGTATTCATAGCATCTCTCGTAACCGATTGCTGCGACTAGACACTTACCTTCTCT
>JAKSVD010000126.1 GCA_024408305.1 Bacilli bacterium
CAGGTCGATTCCCAACATATCATCCTCCGGGAACGCCAGGCCACAATCTACGACGATAATACTGTCCTCATATTCAAAGGCAGTAATATTCATTCCAATCTTTTCCAGACCTCCGAGCGGAATGATGCGCAGCTTTCCTTTATTTCCTTTCTTCAAATTATACCTCCATGTGCAAAAGACTATTTCTCGATATCGCTATCCTCTAATGTCTTTTCTTTATCTCTATCGCAAAGGTAGCTGTTGTCATCTCCGAAGAGTTCAAACTTACCGTGTTTATTTACTCCTGGATGCGCTGCAAAGTAATCACCGTCAATAGTCTCGAAATTGAATGGGTGAGGCCAGTTTTGGTTTCCGTAAGAAACTCCGTTATAGGCCATTCTCTCGACTTCTAAATCGATGTCATCCATCGTTTCGCCTTCAGGGAATCTACCTAATACCAATACCGCTGTATATGACTTTCTGCATTGGTTCTTAGATGCACCGATTCTATAGAATCGATTTATCTTATTGGCTGCTTCATGGTTCATGATTCCCTTGACCTCGACATACAAATCGCCACCGTCTCTTCCTGCAACTCCATGAAGTTTGAAGTCCGGAAGATAACTGATGCCGTTTCCCAAATCGTAGCCTTCTGGTTCATATTCCCAATCGACTCCGCAGGCATCAAAGAAAACCGCCCATCTCGCCTCTAAGCGGGAGCGGAATCTATAGCCTTTGTAATATGTGTCTTTAATTTTTAATCCATACATTAGTCTTGCACCTCCCCGATTTGGTCTTCTAAAACCTTGACCGCAAACTTGAGCGAATTAAGCAATCCATAAAGCTCAGCATCACCGCTTAAAGCGAATATGAATCCGCCAGCACAGTTATCTTCCTTTCCTAATGGAACAGCAGCCACGCTCGCGCCTTTTAAACCTTTGATTGATAGCAAGGTTCTGGAGCCCTTTTTCGCGTTTCCGCCTTTATATCCGTTGGTTCCAACTTCGACTGTGAAACTGCAGGCATCGTTAATAGTCCTTTCAAAGGAGTCAAAGCCGATGCCGTTTACTTCGACTTTCTTTTGTTTGATTTCGTACATGTCAGTACCTCCTTACACTCCTTTAATGGCGAGGTACTTTCTTTTTTGCCGGCTGTTTTTGCTATTTTTCCCTAAAAGAAAAAAGTAGCCAGAACAAATCATTAGGGGAGCATTGCTGCTTCCTGAATGAAAGGAGGCTACTTTATGGACTTTTGGACCGTTATTTCAAGAGTTGCTGATTGCGTCACTATCGCATGTGGTATTGAGCTTGCTATTGCGTTAGCTGCTAGAGCAATCAGGCATTTCAGAAATCACAAGAACTAATCCTTCTTGTAATACTTTGTATCGTATCCATCTGCGCGAAGCACTAGCCCGTCCGCCCAAGCCGGTGCTTTGCCCATTATGGAGCATATGTAATCAAGATCTGCATCTTCAGGAACCTCGATGATCAATTCATCATGAACGTGGGCAACAATATTGAATTCCTTTAGATTAATCATTGAGTTCATAAGGATATCCCTCGCCACCGCTTGAGTTATATTTTCGACAAACTTAGGGCCATAGCTTTCGATTCTTGACCACTTCTTTGACATATCAAGAGCCCAATACACCACGGATTCGGTACCGAACTTGTTATAGTCGAGCTTTGGTTTGACATAGGATAATCTTCGTCCTGAAGGCAAGGTGATGAAAAGCATACCATTTCTATATTCAACAGATACTTTCCCTACACGTTCCTTGGATTTATACACAATGCAGTGCTTGATGGCCTTATCAATATCCCACCAGAACTTAACAATGTTAGGGTTCGCATCACGCCATGTCGCTACTAGAGGGGCTAGTTCTTCTTGCTCCATGCCGGCTTCTAAAGCACCCATTGCGATCATTGCTTGAGCACCACCGCCATAAGAGCAACTCAATGTACATTGTTTACCCTTTTGACGTAGCTCGCCATTCTCACCATGCTTCTTGACTGGTACATGGAACATCTTCTCTGCTGTAGCGCAATAGATGTCTTCATTATTAGCGAAAGCATCAAGCACCCATTGCTCACCAGCAAGCCATGCTACAACCCTACATTCGATAGCGCTAAAATCAGCAACCGCAAATTTGCAGCCAGGTTTCGCTACGAACGCAGTTCTTACGAGTTGCGATAAAGTGTCGGGTATATCGTCATAAAGCGCTGTAATGGCCTCTTTTCGGCCTAAACGGACTAGTTCGCGGGCCTCATCCAAGTCTTCAAGATCGTTTCTTCTTAAATTTTGAAGTTGGACTATTCTTGAGACCCATCTGCCGGTCTTGGCCCCATAGAAGCCGAACATGCCCCTTATACGCTTATCGGAGCATAACGCAGTTTTCATAGCATAGTACTTTTTAATTGATGACTTAGATAACATTTTGCGAAGCTCCATCATTTGACCTATGTCTGTACCACTAAAATTCTCCGCATACTTCTCTACGTCTTTTTTTCCTAACGAGGAGACATCCACGCCTTGTTCAGAAAGCCAAGTTTTCAATTGTGATACAGAATTTGGATTGTCTAGTTCCGTTAGTTCCTTCATAGATGACGTTAATTCTTCTTTAGAAGTGTCATCCAAGGCTATGGCGTTATCGATTAAATCCACATCAACTAAGATACCTGTATCATTTATTTTTTGATCCAAATAGAACTCGTCCCACACGAAGTCAGGAACGGGATAATTCTTGAGCCTATCTTCGATTTCCATTTCTGTGACGACGTCTCTTTTACAGTAAGCAAGCATAGTACTCCACTTCTTGGAATCATGGATTGGAAGGTTTCTGGTTCTGAAACCATTTGATTTGGTTGGTTTACATGGAACACAGAAATAACGGATTAGGTCTTTCCCTTCTTCCATTTTCTTATCGGTAAGGTTCAAGACTTCGCCAACTTGCTTAAGAGAGCGAGGCAAACCGTTATACAAAGCGAGTATCATTGTGTCTTGCCAGCTCTTAGGTGATAAGTATTCACCCGTTTGATAGCCTAAATATCTAGATAGGCATATTCTCTCGAATGAGCAGTTATAGCTTTTCTTTAGAACTCCTTCAGCTTTAATGGCGGCTATTATTTCATCGGGTAATTGATCACCGGAAGCAAGGTCATACACAATTGGCTCTTCGCCATTCACCGACACCGCTGCTATCAAAATCTGAAAATCAGGAGCCTCCACGTATGGATAGACCCCTGACTTTTGAAGATTGACAGATGAGTAAGTTTCTAAGTCTAACACCAATGTATGGATATTAGTCAAGGAAGCTGTCGTCATCATCAGAGAAGTCTGATTCTGCTGAGGCCTTGCTTCCTAAAGGTTCACCATCGAACCACTTTTGTAAGTTGTTAAGGTTACATGCAATACCGCGGTTTCCGCTGTTGTTGAATGCGTAGAATGTGATAGAGACTCTGCCTTTGCAACCAGAATAAACTTCCGAATGTTCAAGAATAGGGTTTACATCAGAGTCGACGATTCCAGGCGCGGTTGTGCTATTAGCATTGATGAAGTAGCATCCTGCATAAGCTGGATCATCAGGTCTTTCTGTATCACCATCACGAAGAGGTGTCTTGATTGCTTCAAGAGCTGGAACTGTCTTAGAAGTGCCTTTGAGTTTAGATAAGCCTTCTTCATAAGCGGCTTTGATTGCGGCACGGACTCTATCGACATCTGGAGAGTCCTTTTTGATGATGCAGCTAACGCTGTATTTTGGTGTAGCGCCATCTGCGATTGCTTTAGGAGTCCATGCGTTGACATAGCTCCAAACGGTATTTTTACCTAAGATTACTTTTGTTGAATTGACTGTGTTTTTCATTTAATTTTCCTCCATTTTACTAGTCATCAATATTGCTGAAATCTGCTTCAGCCGGATTTACTTCAGGGCGTTTGTCATCTCTGTTAACTAAAGTTAATTTGCCTTTAGGCTTTATGATTAAACCATTGAGTAACTCCTCGAATTTAGCCTTGCCAAGACGTGCTTGCATGGCTGTGATTGTTAGAAGCTTTTCTTCATAAGGGTTGAACCCTGCTTCTATGACGGTAGTTGCCACTGCTTCTTCATCCGAATACTTGCGTGTGCTTCTACCTTCAACAAGCTTGTAGTGTTCGTACTTTTTACCCCTTAACGCGTCTTCTAGTGCGAAGTCCTTAACAGAGTTGATCCAGTTGACAAAGTCTTCTGCTTTATCTAAAACCTCTTCGATTTCGGAATCTTCCATAAGGAACGCTGGTCTGAACTCATGTTTGGCAAGTTCTAAGTTTTGATCCCTAAGTGCCTTACATAGAGGTTTTGCCTTGCAGAAGATACAGTGTCTTGATGGGTGGAACTCTTCACTGCCAGCTTTGATCTTCTCAATGCCAGGCTTCAAGGTGTTGTCTGCCCATTTGTATAAATCTTCTACAGAAAGCGACCATTCAGATACGTTGTTTAAGCGTGGTTGGAATATGCATAGCTTGATTGTTTCGATGTCATATAGAGAACCGAATGTCTCCATTGCACATAAGCCATAGCACATCTCTTGCGTGTTGTTTTCAGCGGATACAGGTACTCCACGACCATATTTCAAATCTATGATTTGAAGAACACCGTCTGCAATGATTGCAACATCAGTTGAGCCAAATAATGACTTGTCGTACTTTTCAGCTGCTACTCTTTGTTCCACTAAGACAGTTGCGTCTGGGCATTTCTTTTTGACTTGGGCGATAGTATCCATGACGTATGAGACATAGTCAGAGATGTAATCTTCCATTTCTTTGTTGTACCAGGTAAGGTCTTCAAGCTTCTCTTTTGTTTCAAACCCAAGTTTCTCGCTAAGCCTGATCTCAGCAAGAGCGTGAGCATCATGACCTTCGGAAGCGAATAAGGATTGTTGTTCAGGAATACCTTC
>JAKSVD010000127.1 GCA_024408305.1 Bacilli bacterium
GCTCCGAGTCCAACGGCGATACCTGCGCCGATGGCGACTAATCCTAAATCCATAAATTTACCTCCTTAGATTTAGTTCCTTATTCAACGACCTCTGGTCTTGCGCGGTCGTTTAAAGCTGGTGAGACGACTTCCTTATTAGGGATTTCGTTTGCTATCCATATGGCGTTAAGTGATCCGAAGACTAATGTCTGGATTGCGCCAGAGAATAAGGTGAAATATAGGTTCAACACACCCATAGGGATAGGTGCGAGGAAGATGCCGGTCCAGCCGGCGGTGATGCCTGTCATCGCGTTGATGAGGCTAGTTGAGACATTGCCCAAGGCCCATTGGATGAGGCCTAAGACAACCCAACCTGAGATTGAGTTACCAAAGATACGCATTGTGGTCGAGAGAATTGGCGCCCACATGGTAACTAAGTTAATTGGCAAGAAAATGGCGAACGGTTCCACATATCTATGGAAGTACGAGAAATGTTGATATCTGATGGCCGTAAACTGAACGAGAACGAACATGATGACAGATAAGCATAATGGAGCGGCAAGCCAGTCAGTGATTGATGGGAATCCTGTAGCGCCCCAGAAGAATGAAAGGCATAAATAGAGGAATAAAGTGAAGAGATATCCACCCCATTCTCTTTGTTCGATGCCCATATTGGAAATCGTGAAATTATCGATGTACTGGAAATAGATTTCAGCAAGATGCATCAATCCTTTTGGTCTCTTGAGATATGCTTGGGTCTTTAATCCTCTTCTTGCCTTAATTCCAACGATGATTGCAAGAATCAAGATGATAAGCATGACAAATAGGGAGCAGAATAAAGAGCCGTCTAAATCCCAGTCAAAGAAATGGGAGACGCGATAATTGAAGTCTATTGTCTCTGCGAACAACATTATTCGTTAGCCTCCTTCTTAACTGGTTCTCCCATGGCCTTTAATTCAAAGATCTTAGCCCCCATTGCGTAGAATGAGAGGAAGACTAATGGAATAAGGCATGTGACGAAATTGAAGATATCTAAACCGCCAAACCATTCGGATTTGAAGGTTGAGATTCCTGATACTACGAGCACGCCGGCATAGAGACCGAAACGAATGAAGAACGTTAATGGGGCCACTGCTTTAAGCGCGTTTGATTTGATGTTTGGATTCATGATGATGGAACTGAAGAAGATGATTGAGCCATAGCCAATAATCTGGGCAATTGCACCAATGAGCCATCCAAAGCTAAGTGACCACCAGTTGAATCCGTTTGAGGTATTGATGAAACCTAATGGAAGAAGAACGAGGAAAATGACGATATCGATAAGAGCAAGGATGAATAACCCTTTGTGATCTCTATCTAGTTTCTTATAGAAATTGATCATTTCCTTCCTCCGTTTCTTCGCAAAGAATATACATTATGTATAAGTTTGTCAATCAAGCTGCTACGTAGTAATAAGGTATTTCTTTATCAATAAACTTCTACCTGAATTCTCTTGAGCTGTTCAATGGCTATCTTATTTGCCTGTTCATCTCCTCCGGATGAGCATTCAAGGTTAACTTTTATATGAGCATTTGGGAGAGCGGCTTTTGCGATTACAGCATTAGATAAAACACAGATTGATAAATCAAGGCCACAAACAGTAACTTCATCGTAATCTTTGTCTTTGAGCCACTCGCCTAACTCAAGCGATGGGAATGTTGGCTTTTCAAAGATTTTGTGGCCTTTTGCAAGGTTTTTTACCCCACCAAATAGCTCATGGCCAGAGGAACCTTTAATGCAATGAGGGACAGGAAGATGCTTGCCTTCTTCCGTTTCCATATAGTCGCTAGGATGAGTGTCTAAAGTAAAGACTACATCATCTCCAGCGTTTTCGAACTGCTTTATCAAAGAACAAATTGGCTGCTCAAGAGCTTCTGCTCCTTCAAAACCGAGCGAGCCGTTTACAAAATCGATTTGGAAGTCGACTACAATCAATAATTTTTTCATGACGTTATTTTAACAAAATAATCAAAATTTGTTTAGAGATTATATTGCATCTAAACATTTGAATGAAAGCGCTTGCAAAGATATTTATATTTGCTAAAATATGCGGCTAAAAAGAAAGGAGAATATCATGGAATTCACACTTCACTATTTAGGCAAAACAGAAAAGTTTTCTAAGAAAGTCATGTTGTCTGACCTCATAGAAAACGAAAATCAGGACAGAAAATACATCTGCGCCAAAGTTAACAACAAAGTTAGGGAACTTACATACCAGGTATCTTATGATGCTGACATTCAATTCTTAACTTTAGCTGATAACGCAGCAAAGAGCGCATATGAGCCATCACTTAGGTATGTAATTGCAATGGCCTTCCACAACTGCTATCCAGATTTGAAAATCAAATTCACATTCAACGTTTCAAGAACGATCGGAGTGTTTTTAACAGGAAGCAAGCAGGTCGCAAACACTGCAATGCTCATCAGGATTAGACACGAGATTGACAGAATCATTCAAGAGGATTATCCGCTCAAGAGAATCATCGTTCCAAATGATGAGGCTGCAAGGATATACGATAAATGGGGATACCAAGATAAATCTGATGTTCTTCAATATAGACCGGAGAAGACTGTTCATCTATATGAATGCGACGGATATCTTAACTATATGTATGCACGAATGGTGCCATCAACTGGATATCTTAAATCTTACAAAATCAGACTTTACACGCCTGGATTCTTGGTCTCATACCCAAGACCTGAATGTGGCGGACAGATTCCTGAATTCAATGAGTCACCTACCTATGGTAGAACATTGAGAGAATCGCATGACTGGGCAAAGATTGTCGGTGTAGATACTGTTTCTAGAATCAACAATGAAATTATTGTTGGAGGATCCAGCGAGTTCATCAATATCTGTGAAGCAAGGCACAATAGAATGCTTGCAGAACTCGGCCAATTAATCGAGGATGACATTTCAAATATCAGACTCATCTGTGTTGCCGGCCCTTCTTCTAGCGGAAAAACAACATTCGCGAATAGATTAAGAGTCGAATTATTATCTAGGGGCATCAAGCCTATAAGAATTTCTTTAGATGACTACTATCTAAGAAACGACCAAGTACCGCTCAACGAAAAAGGAGAGCCTGACCTCGAACATATCGAAGCGCTTGATATAGAACTCTTCAACCAGAACATGAGCGACTTGATCAACGGAGAAGAAGTCACCTTGCCAAAGTTTGATTTCAAGACCGGAACAAGAGTACCTGGTAGAACATTGAAGGTCGGAAAAGACGAGCCAATCCTAATTGAAGGAATCCATGCCTTGAACGACAGGATGACCGACTCAATCCCAAAGGCGAATAAATTCAAGATTTTCATCTCACCTCAGGGACAAGTAAACCTCGATAACCACAATCCAGTCAGCATCACAGATCTTAGATTGATTAGAAGAATGGTTAGAGACTATCAATTTAGAAACTCCCCAGCTGAGGAAACATTCTCAATGTGGGCAGGTGTACGAGCTGGTGAATTCAAATGGATATATCCAACTCAAGAAGGATGTGATTATGTCTTCAATTCATATCTAGCATACGAATTACCATGCTTAAAGAAATATGCGGTCCCACTTCTTCAGAACATTTCAAAAGACAGCCCATACTTCCTTGATGCAGAACGCTTGTTGCATATGCTCAAGTTCTTCGTCGATATGGAAGACAAATGGGTTCCTTCCAATTCATTGATGAGGGAATTCATCGGCGGATCCTGTTACGAGGAGTAAAAAACCATACAAAAAGCCACTCAAATGCATGACTGAGTGGCTTTTCTTATTGTTCGTCTGATTCTTCCTGGAGTTTAGGAAGCATTTGGCTTACTTTAGCAAATCTGAATCTCTCGATGTCATAACACGCTTGAAGTTGGCCAAGATATTTATTTCTCATCTCGAAGTATCTCTTCTTTTCTTCTTCAGGAAGTTTGGAGAGATAGAATGAGGCAAAATATTTTTCGAGCCTGAAGAACGACTCGTAAACATTCATGATTGTAATGAGGTGGTAATAACTCTTTCTATTATCCGAATAAATGAGCAATGGGGACGAGTGAGCAATCTCTGATGACATTTCATAGATTTCTGATTTATCACGAAGACCCGCACAACGTTCAACACCGTCTCTGAAATTAAGTTTAAAGTCTTCAACTTCGCTGATGGTCGGAATTGCATAGAGCCATCCGTATTCAATGAATCTCTTCATGTCTTTTGATTTAAGATCATGCGACTTCATTTGGTCTTTAATGCGAACAAAGATTTGGTCAGTGGCTTCCTTGTCAGGAATCATCTTACGAAACGCTCTAGCGTACTGCATATGATTGAGGTAGGCGACGATTACTGGTTCTCCGTATTTAATGAGGAGGGTAAAGATGCATTCGATTTCATGGAGGGTTCTCCAACAAGAGAATGCTTCGGTTTCATATCCACTATTGATAAGTTCGACAACACACTTGGTCTGAGTGAAGCCTTTATGAAGCATATCAACTAACAAGGTTTGCGTTGGATCATTCATCTTATAACGCGAAAGAATGCCTAAGACAAAGTTCAAATATAGGGTAATTGTTGAGATTTCTGGGTTGAATTTGTTGCTTAATGCGGTTGTTTTGAATGCTAGGTGCTCATTGGTGTAATACTTATCAACCGCAATGCCAACGATGAAGTCTCTGATTTCTTCAGTCTCAAAAATCATCCGCTGAGTCACTTTTCCATGAGTGCCCAAATAGAATGTATATTCGCTTGCAAGGTAAGAGAGGAGGACAAGATAATTTACGTTCATCTGAGCGAAGATTTGGCTTTCTTCTTTGAGTCCTTCTGCTGCGTCGAGAGCATCAGTGAAAAGGGCATAGAACACAGTACGGTCTACGTTAGGGTTAATCTTGATATAATCAAGGGCCTTGTT
>JAKSVD010000128.1 GCA_024408305.1 Bacilli bacterium
CCACTTTGGCGACTCGATTAGACTACTCTTCTCGTCAACGAACGGATATATTGTAGACAAATGCCACTCTTTAATAAAGAGAAAACGAATTAAACATAAGAAAAAGGGCTATCCTAGACCGGTTAGCCCTTTAAATGATGTCTTAGTCTTCTTTCTTCTTACCGAAGTTGAGTGAGGAGAAAACGAGTAATCCTGCAGATGCTACAGCAACGATTCCCGATACAATTCTTAAGGATAAGACTGTTGCATCCCACCACACTCTTACTGGTACGATCCTGTCGTTTGAGGAGACTCCGTTCATGACTGCTGAGTAGTTGACAACTGTGTAGAGGATTCTATGAGTTGACTCTCTCATCTTGTTACAGAACATTGGTGAGTCCTTGTAATCATCAAGTGCGGTTGTTGAACCAGCGCCGTCATATAAGTTGGTGCCATTTGCGATACCGTCTTTGAAGGTCATGTATGTCTTAGCGTTCGAAGAAGCCATATCTGTGATTGAGAATCCATCGAATCCCCATTCATCTCTTAAGACTGTCTCCATGATTTCGCTAGAAGCTGACGCCCAGATGTTTCCGATACGGTTGAAGGAAGTCATCGTTGCGTGTGCGTTACCCATTGAAGGCTTGAATGAGTATTCGAATGGGAGGAGGACGATTTCACGCATTTCCTGCTCATTGAGCCATGTAGCAACACCGTTTCTGTTTGTTTCCTGGTCGTTGCCGACGTAGTGCTTAACATAAGCGAGAACGCCTTTTGACTGCATGCCTTTGACTTCGTACATTGAAGCGATTCCCATTAAGTATGGGTCTTCTGAGAAGTATTCGTGTGCACGTCCACCGAATGGAGTTCTGTGGAGGTTAACGCCTGGAGCATATAAGCCGGTGATGCCTGCGGCAAATGCGTCTTCTCCTAAGCACTTACCGACTTCTTCGATGAGTTCTTTGTTGAATGATGAAGCCCAGATACCTTCTGAAGGGAAGGCTGCGTCATTTAATGAGCCGCTGACACCGTTAGGACCGTTTTCGTCCTTTGTTGTTGGCTTGTTGACCGACTGGACGAGTGATGTGTTGTGCTGACCGTTTGTGATCAAGAGAGCCTGCTCAGCAAATGTTGTCTGGTCAAGTAGGAGGTCCCACATCTTATCGTCATATTCTTTACCGCGGAGTGAAGCGAGGGATAATCCATTGCTTGCACCGTAGGTAGGCATTGTTGAGCCGTCTTCGACTAAGTCTTTATAGCTCTTGATATCAGTTTCCATCTGAGGGGTGATTGAGAATTCAACCGCTGAAGATGGGAATGTACCGTTCCAATCTTTACGTGAAACGTAAGTAACGCTATTGTCACCTCTACCGGAATATTTGTTCATGTCTGCGAAATCAAACTGGTTTGTGATCTCGACTTCTGGGTTCTCGGACGAGTGTGAATATGTTGTCTTATCGAAGTTGTCCTGATGGTAAACTCCAACCATTGTTGTATCGGTATAGCTGTCAACTGTGTATCCCTGATAATCGAGGATGTTGTCGAGCGCGTTATGTGCGCTTGAACCGATTGAGAAGTAATAGTCGCCCTCATCAACAATGTATGTCTTAGCGCCGTTTGCGTCATATGACTTGAACTGCTCTTTAGAGATGCTGACTGTCACTGTTTCGAAGTCGCCGATGTCGAGTGTTGCCGACTTTTCGAATCCTGCGAGTTCGATTGCGGATTTCTCAACTCCGTTTTCCTGGTCATATGTGGTATATGGCTTCTGCATGTAGACCTGGACCACTTCTTTTGCTGGGTAAGCACCGATGTTCATGATATCGACGCTGACCTCGAGCGTGTCGCCCTTGTCTTCAAGCTTGAAGTTGTCATACCAGAAATCGCCATAAGTTAAGCCGTGGCCGAATGAGAAGGCAACGTCATCGCTGTACTTATAGCCGGCGGTGTTGCCTCTGCCCATTACTGCGTCTGCATAACGGGTTTCATAGTATCTATATCCGACATAGATGCCTTCAACATATGCTGCGTAGACATTCTGGGTGTCATTGAAGTTAGGGTATGAAGAAGCGTTGAGATATTCTCTTGAGAACTTCTTGTTTGGATTGAGGTTCCATGAAGCCATTGCAGGCGATGAGAAATTGTCTTTGCAATATGTGTCGGATAAACGTCCTGAAGGGCTGATAGCGCCTGTAAGGATGTCATTTACCGCATACGCGCCTGTTGATCCGACGTTTCCAATCCAGAGAGCGCCGTCGATTGAGATCGATTCATCAAACATGAAGTCAAGCTGGACTGTGACTGGGGAGTTGATGAGCAAGATAACTTTCTTGAAGATACCTGACTTTTTGAGTGTTGTGAGTTCCTGGAGAACTTCTTTTTCTTGTGGAGTGATTGAGAGGTAGTTGCCACCGATGCCATCACTTCCTGTTGTTGAGATGTCGCCGCCTTCGCCCGAGTCTCTCAACTGAGACGATTTCCTTTTTCTCCTTATTTTTTGTTCCTTTGAGAGCATCGATTTGCAAAAAATTCGCATACTCTGGCCCCGGAACTTATTAGTGAACGCATTGTAAAAAATAGGCTCGTAAATAGACAACTCATTCGTCTTGAGTGGTAATCAATTCATCACGAAATGAAAAAAGGCCACCCAATTCAAAGGGAGGCCTCAAGTCTTAATTTTTGAAGAAATACAAACTTACAGTGAAGAGGTTTTCGTTCGTGGAAACTTTGATTCCACCTTTGTGAGCCTCAACGATTTTCTTCATGCTGAGGATGCCGAATCCATGATATCCAGGTTCTTCTTTTTTTGTAGTTTCTGGAAGACCGTCGTTTATCTTTATGTTACCGTCAAAGTAGTTTGTAATATCTATTGTAACCAAGTCACCAATTGAGTTCATCGTAAGGGTGATATGACGTTTTTCTTTTTCAAGATTCTCCACCGCTTCTATGGCGTTATCTAAGGCGTTCCCTAAAAGAGAATAAATCTCGTGCTCCGCTAAACAATCAAGAGATGTTGCATCTCCAAAGCTTGTGATAGCGATATTCTTCTTTGTGCAGGACAAATTCTTTTCGGACAGTATGACATCAAGCGTTTTGTTGCCCGTTTGAATCATTCTATCGTAAATCGTGATCGCGCTATTGATCGACGCGATTTCCTCCTGAGTTAATCTGTCATTGTAAGAACGTATCTTTTTTCTCATGTCATGGCACTTGATGTTGATAAGTTCGATGTCCTCTTTCTTCAATTCGTACTGTTTTCTTTCTTCTTCAAGCATATAACGAAGAACTTCTTCATTCTTCTCGGATTCATTGATTTTATGATGATTGAATTGAATGATGAGAATGAAAACGCAACAGGTCATTGCATAAAAGTTAATTGCAATTGATTTTGCATTCTTGATTGAGGTTGATCTCGTAAATCTTGTAATGCCGATGCAAACAAGAATGCTTACGATAGAGAAAAGAGCAACAAGGATATTGTATTTGGTTAAAAGCTTTGTCTTCTTCATGTTTCTTGCAACGAGGAAATATGCACCAGCATATACTGGCAAATAGTACATAAGTTGCTGAAGCAACGAGCTTAGCCAACCATTCCATATTGGGCGAATTCCTGACCAATCAATATACTTGTTGATAAATCCGCTTAGATTTGATGCGAGGTGTTGACACACATATCCGCAGGCGCCGCTGAGAAAAGCCTCAATTATGTTGGTTTCATATGACGCATATACCGTTGCGGAGGCAAGAAGGAACTGCACGACAAAGTACAAAAAATTCAACCATCCATTTCCTGAGCAAGGTTTAGTCAAGAAATACGCAACGGTCATAGATACGGCAATGCCAGCCAATAATCTTAGATGAAAATATTTCCTAGGTTTAAATCTAAGCGAGAACAGGATTGATCCAGCAAGAACGTCGATCATCTGGACAATCGTATATTGCCAAAACAAATTCATAATTACTCCCCTCTTAGATAAGCGAGGAAGCGCTCAACGAAAGCCTTTTTCTCCCCCCTACTTATCTTAATGTCGTCTTTTCCGACGATAACGGACTCGCCTTTCACTTCCTTAACGTGTCTCAGGTTAACAAAGTAATAACGAGAGCAGCGAATGAATGAATCAGGAAGTTTCTTGGCCACATCGTTCATTCTTTCATAAGACTCCAATGTTTTATCTTCTAGATGATAAATAACGTGGTGGCCACAAGATTCGACGTAATGGATGGTCTTGGCGTCGGCAACAATTATTCTTCCTTCAGAGCGAATCTGCACATGTGTATCGATATTTTTTCCTAACTTAGTAGTAAGTTTTTCGAGTTTTAAAAAGAGCGAGTATTTCTGAATAGGTTTTAGAACATAGTCATATGCATTGACGCTATAGCCTTCAATTGCGTATTGAGTCATATTCGTGACGAAGATTATGATGACATTCTCATCTTTTTCTCTAATCTTTCTCGCAACTTCAATGCCGTTCATCTGCGGCATCTCAATATCGAGGAAAATGATGTCGACTTTATCAGGGTAATTACTCAGGAACTCGACAGGATTTGAGAAATAGGATAAATCAAAAGACAAGCCTTTTTTGTTAGAAAATTCCTGAAAATAGGTCTTTTCTTCCTCGAAGACGGACATCTCATCATCAATAATCGAAACTGCAAAATCCATTGTATAAACTATACAATATGTTAATACTTATTACCAATGAGCTACTTGAGATGTCGTTAATTCGTCTTGAGTTGCAGTTATCTAGGTAAAAAAATTCCTCCCAACTCTGAGAGGAATCTATTTACCCGAGTATCGATGACATCCAATCGTCGATTTGGTCTCTCCAGTCGTCGCCACCTTCGCCGCCACCACTGCCTGGCCAGTTCCAATCGCCGGATCCGCCATTCTCTT
>JAKSVD010000129.1 GCA_024408305.1 Bacilli bacterium
AAAGCATGTTTTCTTCGTTGGATGCCTCGATTGCAATGCTTGCCTTCTTTGTGATGCCAACGATGCCCATCATGAGTTTGAATGAGTCAACGTCTGATGCATTCTTTCTATTTGGGGCTAATAAGGCAATTGATTTAGCCTTATCAATAGACACCTCTCTTAACGCTTTTCTAGATGAAGGGTCGCCTTCTTTAACGAATATTGTGATGCCTTTCTTCTCGGTACCTGTTTCAAGGAAGATGTTATCGATCGCGTCATTGATTTCATCTCTAGATTGATTAGATAAGACAACAACGACCATTCTCTCGTTCTTGAATGACAATTCTCTAACAAGGTTTGCACCTGCTTCACTCCAGTTAAGGATGACGTAGTGGTTCTTCAAATTGAGCTTGCCGTAATTCTTTGCTCTTTTTTCAAACACTCCCTGGAGCATTGAGGTTGCTAAACCAACCAACGCGCCGGTGAAGGTGATCATCTGAATAACAGAAAGGATAATCTTCATGATAACGACTGAATTCGGTGCATTATCATAGATACCTCCGGTGTTCATCGTGAACACTGTGCAGTATTCAAGGTTCTTTAGATATGAGGAGAATGAATATTCAATTAGAGGTGCTCCATCAACGATTTCCTTGGACATCAAGAAAGTCATGAGCCAAGCGGCTAGAGCAATCAGCACGAGGTTATAGATGATTAAACCAATGAATATGACAAGGTATGGATGGGATAGGAAAAAAAGTCTTAAGAAACTGGTTCTTCCGTGATAATTCTTCTTTTTCATTTGAGCTTAGACCTTATAGTTTCTGGAATACTTCAGCGTATTTGTAACCAGACACGCGTTTTCTGTTAGCGGCCCAAATTGAGGCCTCCGCCTTTGTTGGAGCATCGATGAATTCCTTATATGAGACTTTCTTCTCTTTATAATCCTCATCGGTTTTGTAATACCAAATTTCCCATTTCATATGTTAATATCCTCGACTTCCTATGAATTGTAACATAATTCATCTAATTCCATAGATGATTTATCGCTACTAAGAGAATCAAGACCTAACAGTTTACAAAAACGATAAAATACAATAAAATGTAAACCAGTTCAAAAGGAGGTCTTTATGATAGGCGATAACATCAAAAGATATAGAAACCTTAGATCGCTGTCTTTAAGAGAGCTTGCTTCACTAGTTGGCGTTACCCAGACATCCATCGCTAAGTATGAGAAGAACGAAGTGGTGCCTGATGGCGAGAGACTTTTAAGCATTGCCAAAGCTCTTTCTGTAACCGTCCCTGACCTGATGAAACCTACAAGAGTATCGAGGCACCTGGAGATATCCTATCGCAAGACCTCATCGTTAACTGTTAAAAAGCAGGAATTATTGGAGATGGTAGTCGATACCAAGATTAATGATTTTCTTGACGTCTTATATTTGTTGGACGAAAAACCTCATTCATTGAAGAAGTACAAGGCATCGAGCACCATGGAAGCCGAAGAATCCGCAAAAAGATTTCGCATCGACAACGGGCTCAATGAATTAATGCCGCTATTCAATCTTGTTTCGACAGTTGAAAATCTAGGAATCAATCTTATCTATCTAGATGATGTAGAGAAGAAATTCATTGGATTTGATGGAATATCTCAGTCAATAGAAGGACATCCATTTATATGTTTAAGAGAGAACTCTAATCTCTTTAGACAAAGATTCACTCTTGCCCATGAGCTAGGACATCTAGTTCTTGATATACCTGATGACGCTGATGAAGAGGGTTTATGTAATGCATTCGCGTCGTCGCTTTTATTGCCAAAAGAAGCATTATTCAAAAAAATCGGAGAAAAAAGAGATTCGATCGCATGGGAAGAATTTATCTCAATCCAGAAGGAATACGGCGTATCTATAAAAGCCGCCATCTATGGAGCGCACAAATATGGAATCATTTCCGATAATAAATTTAAAACATACAACATAATGTTCAACAATCTCTCAAAGAACTATGAAGATCAAATCAAGTCAGTTGAACATGCGAATAAATACAAGATGTTAGTGTATCGCCTAGGGGAAGAGGGACTGATAACTGAATCTAGATTTCAGGAGCTTCTCGGAGGCGTAGACTCATGTCGGATTATTTAATTGATACGAATGTCGTTGTGGATTTTGCCACCGCCGATATCCTTCATTTTCTAAACATACACTGTTTTTTCGTTTCTCAACTAGTGTACGAGGAGGAAATCTCAAAGCAAATTTCGTTTCCAATAAGACAATCTCAAATCATTAAAGAAACGGGTGAAGACATCCTTTTTGCGTATAAGCTTCATGAGGAGAAAAAGAAAATATCAGTTTATGACGCGATAAACATATCACTAGCAAAACGATATAAATTTGCATTGCTAACCGGTGACCAGATTTTGATGAAACAGGCCAAAAGTGAAGGCGTTGATTGTCATGGAACCATCTGGATTATTAAAAGACTTATCGAAAATCATGGAGCTGATAAAAATAAAATGATTCTGGCGCTTAAGAAGCTGTTGGATAATGGAAAAAGAAGAGTGCCCTCTTCATTAATCAATAGCCTTATTAAAGAATTAGAATAATATTATCGTGACAATCATTTATGAACGACAAAGACGAGAATAGAAATAAAGAGCCTATATTAGATGAGATTTGGGAAGAGACCAAGAACAATATCGGCATGGGTATCTTCTGGACGGTCGCGGTTTTTTTGCTCGTAGCGTTCATCATCGTAACTGTTATTTTTAGAATCTGGACTTTCTAATCTGTGGCATCCTTTAGTCTTATTAGGCATGTGCATTATTTTCATTTGCCCAATTTAATAATTGCATCTATGCGACAAACAAGGCTCTTGGTCTATGAATCTACTTATTAATTCATTTATTATTTGCATCAAGCAATTATGAAAACACGCAATTCCTTTAATCAAATCATTAGAACTCTTAAGTTCACTGGACACCCGTCCTATAGGATATGCCAGTTTGAAGTAATGTAGCCTCGCTAAACACTGGGCTACGTCTTCCTGGTATGAGGGAGGAACTATGTCCAGATCATACAAGAAAGTCCCAATCATCAAGGGACAACGCCACGGCACCAAGAATGGAGCTAGAGTGGAGAAACACCTATACAAAAAGAGACTCAGAAGAGTGCTCAATCGCGAGAGAGAATTTCTTATGCAAGGCAACCTCTCTTCTAAAGTTACATCAAAAGAATTCTTTCGTTATGGATATTACAGTGATCCATTTGATTTCCGTTGGTATGAGAAAGACCAGTATTTGGAATATTCACCAACTGATTATAGATTCGATTGCCGTGATCATTATGACCATCACATGAGATGGCTCAAAAAGATGAAACGCCACTCATATGGCAAATAATCTCATGTTTTGTTGTACGGTTCTCGCACCCATGAGAATAAGTCGGGCAAAACCATTAATTAAAAGAATTTAGAAGTGTATAACAATCGCACTTAAAAAATTGGAGGGCACAAGATGCAAAACGAAATCAACAAAGATTTACTCGTAAACGTTTACGGGTATGACAATGTCAAAAAAGAACTCAGTCTCATCAAGGAGTGGCTCCAAGACGAGTCGATCCTCTCAAATCCAAAGTTAATGCTTCCAAAGGGAATTATCTTCCAGGGTAGGCCAGGAAACGGCAAGACTCTCCTCTTAAGAGAATACGCCAAGAGCTTTAATGCCCCAACCTTCGTGATCGAGGGGAAGACAGACAATCCATGCATGGAGATCAGCGAAGTGTTCGAAAACGCAAGAAAAGAGAAGTTCGCAATCGTCATGATTGATGAGATTGATCTTTTAATCTCTAAGGATAATAGGGTTACACGTGCTCTTCAGCAGGGATTAGACGGAGTTGTCGCAAGAGGATCTGTCCTAGTCCTAGCAACCACAAATTTCATCCGTGACTTACCAGATGCTCTAACTAGACCTGGAAGATTCGATAGAATCATCAAGATCGGAGACCCTGATGCAAAATCAAGGGCTAGAATCTTTACCGAATTCCTAAAGGATATCGATGTTGATATCACTCCAATTGATATTGGCCACATCGCAAGCGTATCCACTCATTGCTCAGGCGCTGATATTAGAGCGGTCTGCAATGATGCATACCTAAGGACCAAAGGTGCTGTCACAACTAGAGAATTAGAATCCTCTTATAAGCGTATCTGTATGGACACATACGAAGATGCATCCTCAGAATTCAAAAACATGAATGTTGCAATCCATGAATGCGGGCATGTTCTTATGGCGTTGCAGTTCAAGGAAAACTGGAAATTCTTCGACGCTAATTTCTCCAATGATGGAGGATATGCAGAAATCCATGAATGCGATGAACGTGTCGACACAATCAAGAAGCGTGAGCAGGATATCATGATCGGCATGGGTGGTTATATCGCAGAAGAAGTCATCAACAAGAAACATGATGTCGGCTCTTATAGCGATTTCCAAAGAGTCCAAGGCATGGCAACTAGACTCATCGAACGCGTCTGTATCGAAGGCATCAGCGATCTTATCATCCCGTATTGCGATAACACCAACAGATACGAATCATCCAAAAAGAGATTAAGAAACGAGAAGAAGGTTTCTAGGCTCATCAAGAAACTGGAAAGAAGAACAAGAAGAATTATCACCAAGAACAAGAAATCCATTATTGCTTTAGCAAACTTAATGTATGAGCAGGGATCACTATCATATTCTGATGTTCAAAACATCGCCTAATTTAGGGCCGCACTAGCTATGCGGCTCTTTATTTATAAAGATGACAGATTGAGGAGTGGAGGATATAATCAATTATTATGAAAATCAGGATAAAAAACGTCTGCAACGTCAAAG
>JAKSVD010000013.1 GCA_024408305.1 Bacilli bacterium
CATTGCGTCTTTGCCGTAGTTATCAACGAGTTCGATGATGTTCTCCTCGATCTTATCTTCTTTATCCAGGATTTCTTCAATCTCTTTGCGTCCGATTGTGAATAAATCTTTGATATTTTGCTGTGAACCGAAGATGACCAACGTATCTTTAACCTGAATGTGCGTGTCTTTTGTGACATCGATCATTCTTCCTTTTCTCTTAACCATGAGGACATTCATTCTATAGAGGTCCTTGATTCTTGATTCAAAGATTGATTTTCCCTCAAGGAATTCAGGAAGCTTGTTGATATAGATTTCTGCAATGCAGTCTTTTTCGTATTCATCAAGAATGGTAATGACGTTTCCATAGTTGCTATGACGCATGATGGAGTGGGCTGCGTTTTCAATCATCTTATCAAACGCTTTCTTAACGAATGGGATGTTGGAAACGATTAGGATGAGGACGAATGCTCCAAACGCGATGGCGAACCAAAGGATGTTGTCAGCGATTTGATTTGCGTCGAAATTGGAGACCAAGTTGATGATTAAGGAAACGATGACAGCGGTGAAGATGTAGCCTGTAAGCATTGAAGCGATGGCGAGTCTTCTTCTGAATTTGTTAGTCACGATGATCTCAGATTCTTTTGTCGTATAACCTGAGTTGGTGAGCAAGGAGATTACCTGGAAACGAGATTTATCTTTGGTCAAACCGGAGATTCTAAATAATACGTTATATATTTCTATTAATATGACGTACACGACGATGAAGATCATGATGAGTAACGCCGATGTGAATAAATCCATTTTTGAAACCTCCTTTCTTGAGCGTTTCTAATCATACATTATTTTTCAGTAGTGTTTATTAGAAAATTCGCATTTTTGAAATATTGTTGACCTTTTTGAATAAAACCTAATAATTTGAAGTATGAAACAAAAGATGTCCATTGGCCAAACTATTACAAATTTCTTCAAATACAACTGGTTCAGATTTTTGCTTGCCATAGCATTGGCCGCGGCATGTTTAATCACTTATTGTGTTACCTATAGCGATTGGGTTTCTCCAATTGTTTATGTCAATGGACTATTCATTGGGGGAGCTCTTTGTATTGGGGTCTCTTTGATGTCAGTCGTCCTCCTTTTTGGGTTCTTGGATATCTTCTCTTATTATTTCAATAGAAAAACCACCGAAAACGGAAAAGAAGACCTGTATGAATATTCAGAAAGAAAGAAATCTTTGAGAATGAAAAATCCACTCAATTTCTTGCCTTATCTTTTCATTGGAGTGGTGGCTATCATCATTTCGGTAATTCTCAATTATTAAGCAATTATCTAAACAATTCGAAAATACAAATTATGTAAGTTTGTTATGATAACGCTTACATTTTTTTGTATTCGTAAATTAATAAGTACTGTTGTCAATTAATCGTTGACATTTTACGACACTTTGAGATATTTATCGCAACCCTTCGAATCTTATGCATCGGGGGGCGGCAAATAAAAGGAGGTCTTTTATGAAGAAGACAACATTATTATTGACCGCCGCTATGGGTGTTTTTGCTTTAACAGCATGCGGACCAAAGAATTCCGCACCAAAGTCATGGGACCCATCAGTATGTGACACTTTAGGCGGTGAAGAACCAGCAGCTTGGGACACAACCAAAGCTGCAAATGGTGGTAAATCATATGTTTACTCACCAGCTGCCGATAGAACTGAAATCTTAGGCAAACTCGAGAAGTGGGCTGTCGATAACAAGCTCACAGGTTTAACCCTTTATGAAGATGGCGCTTACGTCATGTACAACGAGAACATCAAAAAGGGTACAAACTCATACATCCCAGGATATGGTTTCGGTATCTTAGGCGAAGGTAGCATCACAGCTGACCTCGAATCAGAACAGAACGCAAAGTGGAAGAGATATTACCACTCACTCTCAGCTGATGACCCAGCTTCCCTCAACTACATGAACGACAAGGGTTCAGAAGTTGCTGACTTCTTATCATATACCGCTGGTTCATACTGGGATACAGTCATGAATGAAACAAAGGACGGATATCAGTGGATTCCATCCCTTGCTAAGGAAAGTAGACCAGTTCCTCAGGACTTAAATTCCGCAACAGGCATGGCATCAACATATAAGTTCCACGTCAAGACAGGTTCAGAATTCAAATACGCAACAAATTCAACAAAGTATGCTGCATTCAATAACAGAGAAGTCGAACTTGAGGACTATGTCACACCTTATAAGATCTATTACACAAATAGCTATGGCTTAGCTCGTACATCTGAAAACCTTACTGGTTCAGGTTCCATCTTAGGTGCTGCAAATGTTGTTAAGCAGACAACATCAACAGAAATGACAGATGAAATCTGGGCAGGAATCGGAATCAAGTCTGGCACCGATGCAGAAGGCGGATACCTCCAGTTCACATTCAACCAGCCATGTACACCATTCTATGCAATGTACTATTTAGCATCATCAATGTTCGCTCCAGTTCCAGCAGAATTCATCTCAACTCTTGGAAACGGCAGCTTCAAAGATGGCGTTGCTAAGTGGGGTAACTTCTCAGTAGATATGAGCGAGTCACCACTCGACACATACCTCTCAACAGGACCTTATAAGTTGGAGACTTGGGAGAACAAATCTCAGGTTGTCTATGAAAGAAACCCTAACTTCCAGCTTGCTGGACGTTACTCAATCGCAGGCGTTAAGATCTCAATCTTCCCTGCAGTAAAGAACGACCCTAACGCTGCATTCGAGGAATTCCTCGCAGGAAAGACATCATCATGCTCAATCCCAATGGATTACCTCGATCAGTATAAGAACGATCCAAGAACAACTCAGACAGTTGGTTCAACAACAACGAAACTCAATTTAAATACATGCACACAGGAGCAGTGGGAAGAACTCTTCGGTGAAGAAGGCACAATCGCAGCTACACCAGAGGACGATTACTGGGAATGTGAGCCAGCAATGTCAAACAAGAACTTCGTCTCAGGATTGAGCTTTGCTCTTGATAGAAAGACGCTTGCTGAATCACTCGGCCGTACCCCATCTGCAAACTACTTTGGATCAGCTTACATGATCGATCCAGAAAACGGTATTGCTTATAACTCAACAGATGCTCACAAGAACGCTATGAAGGATATGCTTGATGGCACTGATGGATTCGGATATTCATTAGAAAAGGCTAAAGCAAGCTTCAAGAAAGCATGTGACGAACTCATCTGTTCTGGTGTCTATAAGCCAGGCGATACAATCAAGCTCGAAATGGCATGGCAGGAACCTTCAGACTTCGATATCTTCGGCAATCCAATCAAGGAAATGCTTGAAGAAGCATTCGATAACTGTGGTGGATTCCTCAAACTTGAAATCAAGAACTGGGCTGGTGCAGTTTGGTCAGACGTCTATTATTCAAAGATGATGGTTGGCCAGTTCGACATCGGATTCGGCGGTGTTAACGGTAACACATACGACCCACTTAACTTCTTAGAAGTTCTCAAGAGCGACAACTCATCAGGCTTCACACTTAACTGGGGTGTTGATACAAACGCTGTTGATGGAACACTCTTCTATGATGGACAGTATTGGTCATTCGACGCATTATGGTCAGCAGCAGACAGTGGAACATTCGCAATCGACGGTATGGCTTCACCTCTTGCTGAATTTGCACAAGCAACATTAGGCGATGAAGTTGAAGGCGGCATTATGACAGTCGCTCTCCCATACTTCGCTGCAGCTGAAGTAGACGCATCATTTGAATTAACAAAGATCGTTGCAAACGGCTATGTTGGCGCAGGTATTGATGAATACTTCGAATCAGCAGAAGTCATCACCTGGAACACAATGGAATATGAAGGAGTGGATTACTTACTCGTCTTCATCCCTCAGACAGTATTAGATGAATTCGCAGGAATGTATAACGATGAGGATAACTACGGTTACTTCATGATCGACTTCTTTGGTTGTTCAACAATCTGTGGCACAACAGGCGCAGAAACCTATATGGGTACAACATACATCTTAAACCCAGCAATCTACGGCGAATAATCCGTCTTAGGTTCAATTAAGATTCATTCAATTAAGATATGTAGGGGTTAGCGATTTAATTTCGCTAATCCCTTCTATCGTCTATATAATTAATTCAAATATTTAAATAAGGAGGGTGATTTATGGTCAGATATACCATCAAACGTTTGATCTTGGCAGTCGTAACGACGTTCATCATTCTTTCGTTAACCTTCATCCTTATGAGATTGCTGCCTTTCCAGAAACCTATTGGCACAAACGATGCTCAATATAGCTACTACATGACACAGGTTCACCAAGGCTTCGTTGTCGATTTTGCTGTCGAAAATAAGAGCTATGGAGAACTTCTCTGGAAATACATCGACTCAATGGGTGGACGCCATTACTTCTACCAGACACCTGTTATGACCCAGTATTTCAGCTGGCTCAAGAACATTTTCACAAAGTGGGAGTGGGGAACCTCAACCTACGTCATGCAGAACGTTTCTGCTTTGACAATCATTGCTAAGAGAATCCCAACCTCAATGTACTTGAATATCTTATCCGTCATTTGGTCGGTTCCATTAGGTATTTTCCTTGGCATTGTTGCCGCTTTAAACAAGAACAAGCCTGTTGACCATATCATTTCAACATCTGTCATGGTCTTCATTTCAGTTCCTGGCTTCGTCTTAATCACATTCCTTATTTGGATTTTCGGTTATAAACTCGGATGGCTCCCAACTCAGTGGGCAAAGTCAACCGATGGCGATTTAGCAAAATTCCTATCTTATATCATTCCTGTCTTTGTCTTGTCATTCGGTTCCATCTGTGGATACTGCCGTTTCACTCGTGCAGAGCTCTGCGAAGTTATGGAATCAGAATATTTGCTTTTAGCAAGAACAAAAGGACTTACCAAGAGACAGTCAATTCTAAGGCATGCATTAAGAAACGCTATGGTTCCAATCGTTCCTGCAATTCTTGCGGAATTCATCGGAATCCTTGGCGGATCCATGATCTTAGAGAACCTTTATGGCATCAACGGTATCGGTGACTTATTCATCACAGCCTTGAACGCTAAAGACTACAACGTCTTATTCGTCGATATGGCGCTCTTCACAACAATCTCATTAGTTGCCGGCGTTATCCTCGACTTATCATACGGATTTATCGATCCTAGAATCAGAATGGGGGCAAGGAAATAGTTATGGAAATATTTGATCCAAATAAGAACTATGGCTTGAACTCAACTTCATTCCAGCTTGTCCGCAAGGAGAATGAAGGAAAGATTCATGACGCTAAGTTCGAAACAAAACCAACAACGTTTGCTAAGGACGCATTCAAGCGTTTCTGCAAGAACAAGTCATCCGTTGTCGGCGCTGTCATCATCGCATTCTTGCTTTTGTGCAGCTTCATCGCTCCAATCGTCTCTCCATACGATGTTAGCAACGGCTCAACCTATATCGTTCAGAAGCTCTTGCCACCTAAGGCGTTCAAAAGTGGCACAGGATTCTGGGACGGTGTCATGAAATATGACCACATCGTCTATGACCAGGACAAGGAATGCCCAGCAGACTTCACCTCTCACGCTGTAAAAGATATTACTGTTGGAGAAGAAGAATACACAAATACCGCATCAAAATACGCCAAAGGCGGATACATTGAGCTTCATTACGGAACAGATTCCGTCACTAAAACTGGTAACGGATTCCTCTATAACTACAAGGATTTCAAGATTACTGCAACAGATTCATACGTTGCAAAAGTCGTTTTCGGAGATGTCGAGACTCTTGACGATGCAAAACAGACAAGATATCGCACATTGATCCAGTACGAAGAAAGCTTTGAGACCAAATACCTTGAAGTTTCCCCATGGAGTTCATCTTATGGAGAACAGTCATTTGACTTGTCTTCAACACTAAGCGCAAATTCGCTTACCTCACTTGATAAATGCAAATTCAGAATCGAGTTAGAAGATAGGACAGACGGAGATTTCTTCCTCCTCGTTCAATCTATCAACATTTCTTCCTCTAATACCGATGTTGCAGAAGAACTTGCTTCAATCTCATTTACGGACGCAAACCAGAATGCTCTTATCGTCAAGAACGATAACGGAACATTCCCAAGCAATTACTGGCAGTCAAATATTGAGAGATACCTCTACCATGCCTCGATCAAATACTGCAATTTCACCTATGATGCATACGATGCAGTCTTCGGAGATAACGAAAGAATCATCGGCGAAACCCTCATGCTTGAATATGTTAGCCAGGGTCTCTGTGATTACGATTTCTCAATCGGACCATCATCATTTGTCTCTAAATCTGATAAGTGCCCAGTTGTCAGCGTCTTAGCTCAGGAATTCGACGCAGCAACAGGCGTTAACCAGCTTAGAACAATAACAACTTACTATAAATACATCGGACTCAAGGAATCCCCAAAATATCTACTTGGCACAGACAAGAACGGACATGATTTGGTCACAAAATCATTGTCCTCCCTTAGAACATCGCTCCTCGTTGCAACAATCGCATCAGCAGTTTGTTTAGCAATCGGACTTGTTTGGGGTGCAGTTGCTGGATATTTCGGCGGAACAGTTGATATTGTCATGGAACGTTTCACCGATATCCTCTCAGGTGTTCCTTGGATCGTTATGATGACTCTTATCATCTTGCTCCTTGGCAACAACATCATCACATTCGCAATCGCTTTATGTATGACCGACTGGATTGGTCCAGCAGGCACGACAAGAACCCAGTTCTATCGTTTCAAAGGTCGAGAATACGTTCTTGCCTCTAGAACGCTTGGCGCATCTGACTGGAGACTTATCTTCCAGCACATCATGCCTAACGGTTTAGGAACCATTGTCACAAGCTGCGTCCTCATGATCCCATCATGTATCTTCGCAGAAGCATCAATCTCCTATTTAGGTCTCGGTCTCCAGGGTGTTAATTCATTCGGTGTCATCCTTTCTGAGAACCAAGTCTATTTAAAGACGATGCCAGCATTGGTTATCTTCCCTTCAATCATCATCTCCTTGCTCATGATTTCCTTCAACTTATTCGGAAACGGTTTGAGAGACGCATTAAACCCATCACTGAAAGGAGGAGAATAATATGGCTGAGAAAATTTTAGAAGTTAAAAACCTTGTAATCTCCTTCAAGACAGACCATGGCATCCTCCATGCAGTCCGCGATGTTTCATTCGACCTCGAAAAGGGTGAAACACTATGTATTGTTGGTGAATCAGGATCTGGAAAGTCCGTTACCAATAAAGCCATCATGGGAATCCTTGCAAGCAACGCAATAGTGGAAGGCGGACAAATCATCTATCGTGGTGAAGACCTCCTCCAGGTTGCCGAAGAAGAATTCCACAAGATCAGAGGTCATCGTATCGGCATGATCTTCCAGGATCCATTATCATCTTTAAACCCAATCATGCGCATCGGTAAGCAGATTACCGAAGCCACTCTCGTCAATGGCGATAAGCTTAAGAGAATGTTTGAGGACATAATTTCTGATGACCTCATCGCCTATAAGAACGCTGTTGCACGCGGAGAGTTAAAAGCAGAGAAGGTCATCCAGGCAGCAGAAGCCGCAAACATCGACGCATTAAACAAGAATAGTGCTGAAAACGCCGATAAGAAGGGCGTTAAAGCTGAATGCAAAGCAAGACTCAAAGCAGCTAAGAAAGAGGCTGCAGAGATTAGAAAAGTCACAAAAGCAGAGACTGAACCTCTTAGATTAAAACTCGAAGAGACAAAGAAGGCTGCTAAAGTTAAGGTTGCTGAATATAAGGCCAAAGTCTTAGCGGATTATAAAAAGGAAGTTGCATCCGCTAACGGAGATAAAGAGGCCATTGCGGCAGCAAAGAAGAAGAAAACCGATAACCTAAGAATCACCAAGATGGAGGCAAAACGCCGCGCTCTTGAAATCATGAAGGAAGTCGGTATCCCTGAACCTGAAAAGAGATTCAGACAATATCCATTCGAATTCTCTGGTGGTATGAGACAGCGTATCGTTATTGCAATCGCTCTTACCGAAACTCCAGAAATCTTAATCTGCGATGAGCCAACAACCGCATTAGACGTTACAATCCAGGGTCAGATCCTCGAACTTATCAAACGCCTTAAAAAGGACCGTGATATGTCCGTCATCTTCATTACGCACGACTTAGGAGTCGTTGCTAACATGGCTGATAGAGTCGCTGTCATGTATGCAGGTAAGATCGTTGAATACGGAACTTCAAGAGACATCTTCTTTGAGCCTAAGCACCCATACACTTGGGCATTGCTTGCTTCAATTCCAGACGTCGATTCCAAGGAAAGATTAGACGCAATCCCTGGAACCCCACCAAACATGATTTATCCGCCAAAAGGCGATGCTTTCGCACCTAGAAGTAAATATGCGATGGAAGTCGACTTCCTCGAAGAACCTCCATTCTTTAAGGTCAGCGATACCCATTATGCCGCAACCTGGTTGCTCCACCCAGACGCACCACAAGTTGAGATGCCTAAGATCGTATCTGAACGTATCAAGAACAACTTAGCAGAACAGGGTGAGAAAGGAGGTAGCGAGAATGAATAACGAAGAGAAAGAATTCGTTGCCGCTTCAGAGGAATCCCTCCATGAACGTATCGATGACGATCATGAAGACAAAACCACTAAAGACGTCGTTGATATCGATGTCTCTGAAGAAGAGAAACATTACCGCATCCATCCTTTATTAAAGAGAAGACCTGAACTCATCGGTTCTGATGTTCTCTTATCCGTCCGCCACCTCAAACAGTTCTTCTTCTTTGGAAGCAAGATCAACAACATGAAATTGAAGGCGGTCTCCAACGTTTCATTTGACGTCTACAAAGGCGAATGCTTCGGTATAGTTGGAGAATCCGGCTGCGGAAAGACAACAACCGGTCGTTCAATCATCAAGCTCTACGACATCACTTCAGGCTCTGTCTACTATAGAGGTTATAGAATCTCTGCAGGATCTAGATGGAACAAGAAGGAAATTAAGTGGAAGACAATCCGTTGGAAACAGAAAGTCAAAGAGCTTAAGGCTGATGAAAAGGCTCGAATCGAAGCGATTCCACAAGATGATCCAAATAGAGAAGCAAAGGTTGCCGAAATCAAGAATGAAATCAAACTTGAAATCGAAAGAGGCGACATCGCCCTTAAGCAGATCGTTGACACTCAAAGAGCAAAGATCCGTCAGATCAATTTCGACAATAAGCACACTCCAAAGAGATTAATGTCCGAGATTCAGATGATCTTCCAGGACCCAGTTGATTCCCTCGACCCTCGTATGACAGTCGAAGATATCATCCAGGAAGGATTGAAAATCCAGGGCTTTAAGGACAAGAAGGAAAACCACAAGAAAGTCGTTGAGATGCTCGAGAAGGTTGGATTAGTCGAGGAACACTCATCTCGTTATCCACACGAATTCTCTGGCGGTCAGAGACAGCGTATCGGCATTGCCCGCGCTCTTGTCATGAATCCAAAGCTCCTCATTTGTGATGAGCCAATTTCTGCTCTTGACGTATCCATCCGTGCTCAGGTTATCAATCTCCTTAACGACTTAAAGGAGGAGATGGGATTAACTATCATGTTCATCGCCCACGATTTATCCGTTGTTAAGTATTTCTGCGACAGAATCGCTGTCATGTACTTCGGTAAGCTTGTTGAATTAACTACATCCGATGAACTCTTCAAATATCCATTACATCCATATACAAAATCATTGCTATCCGCAATCCCTAAGCCAAATCCATTGACCGAAAAGGAACGCGTTAGAATGGTCTATAAGCCAAATGAAGTCCATGATTATTCAACCGATAAGCCTGAACTCCATGAAATCTACCCAGGCCACTTCGTATATTGCAACGAAAAGGAAAAAGAAGAATATATCGAGTACGTTAAGACTCACGTCAAATAATCTCGATTAGGACTGAACATTCATCTGTTCGGTCCTTTTTCTATCTTTTTATAACCCATTAGGAGAGTCCCGTTTTCTTTCCTATAAGGCATATAAGGAATATAATTTCAGCGTCGAGGTATTATTATGGCCAAAAAAGAAAAATTAACTCTCCAGCAAGAACTAGAGAGAAGGAAAGTTAAGATTCCAAATCCAGTGTTTTACTGGGCATATAACGTTTTAGCCCACATTGTTGGTTCTGCATATAACCCTAAGATTAAAGTCATTGACTCCCCAAAGTATTGTGATGGACCATGTTTTGTTATCTGGAACCACCTTTCTAGAAGAGACTATCTCTTCCTTAACCTTGCAACCTATCCACGTAGATTCAATATGCTCGCAGGATATAACGAATTCTTCAGAAGCCATTTGGCATTCCTTTTTAAACTGGTCAATGTCATCCCTAAAAAGAATTTCTCAAACGACATGGTTTCCATTGCCGGAATGCATAGAATCATCAAGGCAGGGGGATTGATCGCCTTCTCTCCAGAGGGTTCATCATCATATTATGGTGGTCACCAGCCAATCGTCCCTGGAACCGGTAAATTCCTTAAACACTATGGCGTCCCAGTCTATTGCATGGATTTAAGAGGCGCATACCTTACATCTCACAAGGTTGATATCACCGATAGAAAAGGAAGAGTGGATGCAACGCTATACCAATTATTCTCCAAAGAAGATTTGAAGAATATGAGTGCCGATGAGATCCAGCTCAAGATCGATGAGACATTCAACCACAACGATTATGTTTGGAACAAGACTGCTCGAGTCAAATTCAAGACTAAAGGCAAAGCGGCATCCCATTACGACGACATCCTCTATAAATGCCCTAAATGCGGTGAAGAATTCCAAATTGAAGCAGTGGGCGACACCGTTAAGTGCAAGTGCTGCGGAAACGGCATGACAATCGATGATTATTACGATTTACATCCATTAACCGAGGATTCGCTAATCCCGGAAACTCCAACTGATTGGGTTGATTGGGAAAGATGCGAAATCATCAAAGAAATCAGAGAGAATCCAGATTATTCATTTACGCGTCACTGCAAGATCGGATACCTTCCACCTCACGAACTTGTTAAAGACAAGAAAGTCACCTCAGTCATCTGTGGTGAGGGTGATATCACAATCGACCATCAGGGTCTCCATTTCAAAGGTACCAAACTCGGTGAACCATATGAATTCACGATGGGTTATAAGGAACTTTATACCATCAACATCGAAAACGACTTCAACGCCGGAGAAGTTTACGTCAATGGTGAATTGCTTGACTTCTATAAACTCCCAGAGGATCCAAGCTGGATGAACAAGGCTATTCTGATCGTACAAGAAATGCATAGACTCCACGTCAACAGCTGGAAGAATTTCCCATGGTGTGACTGGATGTATGAAGACGGTGCGGCGGATAAATTCCTCAAAACCTGGAAGAAATAAATAGAATGCTGTGGGAAACCACAGTTTTCTTTTGCTTATTATAGAAAATAGAGTATAACTCCCATCGGGAAATTTATGATTGCCGCACTGATAATTACAATAATCACCATAATCCTGCTTATCACCTCGGTGTTGTTTTATCCAACAATCAAGATTGGAAAGATTCATCTAGGCACGTACTGGATTGTTTCTCTTCTTGGAGCGGTGGCTTTATTAATTGCCGGTTCGACGAACTTCTATAGCATCTATGAAGCCTTCACAAGCGAGACGGAAGTCAATCCTCTTAAGATATAGGTCCTATTCTTCTCGATGACATCCCTATCCATCTTCCTAGATGAGACAGGGTTCTTCAAATTCCTCGCTTCTAAGGCTCTTAAGCACGCTAAAGGCAATCAGCTGCAGCTATTCTTGATTCTCTTTGGTTTGGTCTCCATATTGACTGTTTTTACATCAAACGACATCGTCATTTTGACCTTCACCCCGTTCATCTGCTATTTCTGCAAACACGCTAACATTAAGCCGACCCCATATCTCACTATGGAATTCGCCTCAGCAAACACCTGGTCAATGGCCCTTATCATCGGCAATCCAACAAATATATATTTAGCCACCAGTGCCGGCATTAATTTCATCGACTATTTAAAAGTCATGATTCTTCCAACGATTGCAGCAGGCTTAATCGAGCTTGTCCTTATCCTTGTTATCTTTCAAAAGTCACTAAAGGAAACGATCGTTGTGGAGGTTGAGGATTATAAGATTGTTGATAAGCCAGATATGGTAGTGGGACTTATTCACCTTGGCATCTGCTTAGTTTTGCTAATCGCCTCATCTTACCTCCCATTTGAGATGTGGTTGATATCCGCAATCTGCGCAGGTTCAATGATTCTTGTTTCCTTGATAGTTCATATCATCGAGAAAAAGAAAGACGTTGATTTAGTTCATACATTCTTCCGACTTCCTTGGGAATTAATCCCATTTGTTATCTCAATGTTCATTATCGTTTTGTCATTAAACGAGCAAGGAATTACAGCGTATTTAAGTAATTTCCTTGGAGAAACATATAGTTTATGGACATATGGATATTCGTCATTCCTTATGTGCAATGTCGTTAACAATATCCCAATGTCTATCTTATATTCATCGCTTCCAACTATGGCGGATCCTTTAAAGGCAATCTACGCGACAATTATTGGCTCAAACATCGGAGCATTCTTAACACCTCTTGGTGCTTTGGCTGGAATTATGTTCACAAAACTTTTGATGAACTACAAAGTAGAATATGGTTTCAAGAAATTCTGCTTGTATGGAGTGATAATTGGTATTCCAACGATATCCGTAGCTCTATTAGTTCTCGCCTTTGTCCTATAAAAAAGACCTGTTTCCAGGTCTGGTAATTATTCAGCAAGAAGCTTTTCTAATTCATCAACCAAGTATTCCATTCTTCTTGCAACAGCGAGGAATGGTTCTTTTGTTGTAAGATCAACGCCGGCTGATTTAACCTCATCGATTGGGTATTCCGATCCGCCTTTCTTGAGCATATTGATGAAGGCATCGAATGCCCCGTCCTTGCCTGCCTTAACATTTTCATAGATAAGCATTGAAGCGGTGAAACTTGTCGCGTATTGGTAGACGTAGAATGGAGTGTAGAAGAGGTGTGGGATGTATGCCCAAACAAGAGGCTTATAAACTTCTTCTGAGATATCAATTCCATAATATGTCTTATAGAGCTCTGTCATCTCGTTTGATAAGACCTCATGATTGATTGGCTCACCGTTTTCAACCTTCTTAGCAATGTTGTATTCATAATGTCCGAACAAGGTCTGGCGGTAGAAGGTTGCACAGATCTCATCGATTGCTTTCTGAAGGAGGACAATCTTGTCTTGTTTTGATAATCCTCCGCTGTCCATGAAGTAATCCAAGAGGTTATGTTCGTTGACGGTTGAAGCGATTTACGCCACGAAAATCGTATAGTTTTGCTTCAAAATAGGCTGTGATTCAATCGTGTATGCGGTATGTACTGAGTGACCCGCTTCATGTGCAAGTGTGAATACGTCATTAAGCTCGTTGTTGTAGTTTAAGAGGATGTATGGTGGGACATCACCGCCGCCGGATGAATATGCTCCGCTGCGCTTACCAGGAGCAGGATAAACATCAACGTTACCAGGTGCGATTACTTCTCTAGCCTTAGCCTTATAGTCCTCGGTGTAGTACTTATCAAGGGATGCCAAGAATGTCTCTTTTGCTTCTTCGTATGTGTATTTCTTTTCACTCTTAGCCAACTGAATGAATCTATCGTAAGAACGGAATTTCTCTAAACCTAAGTACTTTCTCTTAAGCTCATAGTATTTCTTTAATGCAGTAGTATTGCTTGATGCAACATCGATTAAAGTAGTGAATACAGATGTTGGGATATTATTTCTAAGGAGGTGTTCCTCGAGAATCGAATTGAATCCACGAGCCTTCATCTCAGCCTTCTCTGCATCTAATACAGCGGCATAGATCTGACCATATGCATTCTTTCTTTCGTAATAGTATGAATAGAGCGCTTCGAATACTGCTTTTCTATCTTCTTCGCATTTTGCATCTGCCACTAAAGCAGTCCAGTTTGCCTGCGTTACTTCGACTTCCTCTCCGGTTGATAAAGTTATCTTCTTGTTGATTGCGTCTGCAACGGTTAATGCTGAATATAGATTGCTTCCAGTTCTTGATAATGAGGAGTAGTTGGAGAGAAGTAATTCCTTCTCTGCACTCATAACGAATTTCTCTTGGTTAAAGAGTTTTAAGAACGAGAAGTCGAAGTCCTTGTATTCAGGGTGCTTTGCAAAGAATGCATCCATATAATCTTTGCCCAACGCTAAGATTTCTGGGTCGGCATAAGAACTCTTTGCGCCTAATTCATTGAACACGATATGGACTCTAGCTAAGTCCTGTGCGTTTTTGGTGTTTCTCTTATCAAGGTCGCTTCTAAGGCTTGCGTATTCTGCAATTAATGTACCTCTTTTTTCGATTTCCCTATTGAGTTCGAGGTATCCGATGAGGCCTTCTTCTGTTCCTAGTTTACCCTGATATTTTTCTAGAGCTGGAACGGCTTCATCTTTGACCCAGGCGAGTTCTTTTTCGAATTCTTCCTGGCTCTTAAATAATCTTGTTAAATCCCATGATGTTGACATGTTGTTGTCCTTTCTTAACTGCTCATATGTATACACGAACTCAAGAAAAAGTCACTATTTTTACTATGTAAGGCTTATTTTATGGTCAATTTTATAATTTTTGTGCTGACAAACTAACTAATAGCGTGCATGTGTGATATATTACGCGTGAACAATAAAGGGGGTTCACAATGAAAAAACAATTATTCACTGCGACATCGCTCTTGATTACCGGTTTGTTTGTCGCTTCATGCGGTGCAAAAGAAGAGGTTACTTACTTCGATGCATCCACTCCTGGAACTGCGACAATCAAAATTTATAAAAATAATCAGTCGACATCCAAAAACAGATTCGTTGCGCCTAAGAACGTGACAATCAAAAACACCTACCAGTCTTTATCTGGTTTATTAGCAAACAACAATACAGTCTGCCCATCTATTGGGGACGTTAAGTTGCTCGTTATCCCTGTCCACCTTCCTGGCGGTAAAGATTACATGACAGAGGAAGTCAGGAAAGACATCGAAAAAGTATTCTTCTCAAATGATGAGCGTGGATTAGGATTCCCATCCGTTGCAAGTTTCTATAAAGAATCTAGCTATGGAAAACTAAATTTCTCAGGAACTGTCACAGATTGGTTTGACGCAACAAGATATACCAGCATCAAATCGATTGACGACGTAACAGGTGGTGCTGATGGAACAATCATGAACGAAATCCTTCATAATGCGGCATCATGGGCCATGGAGCACCAGGGCATCAATCTTAGCGATTACGATTATGATAAGGATGGCACAATCGATGGAATCTGGTTCATCTATGATCAGTATGATTTCTTGACCGATTATGCAGTCGATTCGATCAAAAATCCATTTGTTGACCTAAGTGACTACAATTCCGCTTTAGGCAACTTCACAACCTGGGATTATTACGGCCCATCATATGGCAAGGATGTTCCAACCGTTTCAGGTTTCTCATGGGCTTCGATTTCAAGCATGTATAACGGCTATGCTCCACACGATCAATATGGAGTTGTCGATGTTAGCTCATACGGAAACGTTGACCTGGATTCACATATCTACATCCACGAAACTGGACACCTATTAGGATTAGATGACTACTATGTATCTGGCAACAGCGCAAGACATCCAGCAGGCCAGTACACGATGATGGATGAAAACGTCTGTGATTTAGATTCATATTCCAAGCTTCTTTTAGGCTGGGTTACACCATATGTTGTCTATGGAACTTCAGAAATTGTGATTCCAAAAGCTACATCATCCGACCACGCGGTCATCGTTATTCCTCATGATTTTGAAGATCTTTCAGAATCTGTTGAATATGCGATAAAGAAAAACAAAATCGATAAATTCACCTATGAATTCAACCCATTTAGCGAATATATGTTAATCGACTTGTATTCTCCAGATGGACTAAACGAAAAGGATGCGTCTGATAAGACTATTTATGGTAGAGACAGCGCTCCAAGCGATACCGGAGTCCGCATCTATCATATCGATAGCAGAATTTTTAAAGTCAAGGTCATCAATTATGATGGCGGTTCTCTTCTCTCATATGATTTGAACAATCCAGAATGGGATGGAGGTAGGCTAAACAATGATGAGGCTATCCTCATGCCTATTTCAAATGGCCTAGTTGAAAGCATGTCATTCGGACTCCCTCAGTCATATGATTATTTTGATCAAATCAGATTAATTGAATCATCGGGAATTAACACGTTTGACCAATCTGGCAAATTCAATAATGACACCCTCTTTACCACAACGACAAGTGACTTCTCGGTCATCGAATATGGTTATCAGTTCTTCAATGCGAACTATTCATTTAATTCAGGCGAAGACCTTCCATTTATGATCAATGTCAAAACACTAAAGGAGATACTCTAATATGAAAAAACGTAATTTGTTATTAGCAGCGTTGCCTTTATTGTCCCTCGTTGCTTGCACAACTGGAAAAGATCCAGTGATTAATGATGAACCATATGCCAGTGCAAAGATTTCCATTAGCGGTGCGGAATCGTCAAACAATATAATCGAACCAAAAGACGTAACCATCACCGAGACATATCACTCAATCCAGGATAAGAGGCAATATAACACTAGAGTCATGCCATCAACCGGCACGGTCAATATCCTTGTCCTCCCTATCCTTATCCCTGGATACGAGGAAATCGACTACGATCACAATAGAGTTGTCGATAATGAACAAATCCTCAAAGACCTTAATGAAGTATTCTTCGGTCAGGGGAATGAAAAATCAGAATCAGTTGCCTCGTTCTATAAGAAGAGCAGCTATGGAAAACTTAATATCAAAGGCACTGTTTTAGATGAGTGGTTTGATGTTGCAAGCGAGACTAAACTTCGTTACGAAAGCGCAACGGATATCGATATTTATGACGTTCAAGACGTAATCGATGAAGCATTAAAATATTGCGAAGATACACTCGATATGGATTTGACCGAATTTGATAATGACGAAGACGGCTATATCGATGGTGTTTGGTGCATATATTCATGCCCTGACTACACAAACGGCGGTCCGCGTACCGATTATGAAAACTATTGGGCATACACAAGCTGGGGCAACCAGGTCGATGGTAACCCTAATGTTATGCACCCAATCTATAACTTGTATGGCTGGGCATCTTATGACTTCATGTATACAACCTATGGCATGAAGACCTTAGATGCTAGAACCTATATTCATGAGACTGGTCACTTCTTGGGCTTGAATGACTATTATGCAGATGCTTCATGGTACAACCCAGTTGGCAAGAGCGATATGATGGACGGAAACATCATGGACCTCAATTCATATTCCAAGATGCTTCTTGGCTGGACCAAGCCGTATTTAGCTCTCGGAAACGGGGAAATCGACCTCAATGATATGTCAGTTAAGGACAATTTGATCGTTATACCTGGAGATTCATTTACATCAAACGATGGAGAATTTGATCCGTTCTCAGAATATGTTTTAATCGAGCTCTACACTCCAAATGGGCTTAATTATTACGATTCGCACACAAAATATCCTGATAGACCTTTAGGTGTCACCAAGAACGGCATTAAGATCTATCACGTCGACAATCGTAAATTCGTTTCCAACATCAGTGATCCTTATAACATCTCTATGAAGGAATATGATCCAGCGGTGGATGTGATTGATGACAATCATCGTATTTTGCTTCCAATCACAAATAAAATCGATCCAGATATCTTCACAATCCAGTGGGGATTGGATGTCTCATACGATTTGTATGACGAAATCAGATTGATTGAGGCAACGAACTGGGACACATTCACAACAGGTGGATATCAGAAAGATTACACTCTATTCCATGAGGGCGATGTTTTTAGCATCTCTTCCTATGGAAATTCTTTCTTCCCAAATAGAAACAAGCTAAATAACCACGACAGTTTCTCAAAAGTGGTCACGATCGGCGAAATCAAGGAGGTCAGATAATGAAAAAGAATAGATTCATCTCCCTTTTTGCTTCAGCCTTCATGCTAGCATCATGCGCTCTAACCCCATCTAAGGTCATCAAAGGGCCAAGTGAGGATGGAGGATTAGAAGGAAACGCAGAACTCGATAAGGTCGAGCTCCAGTCCACTAAAGAATTAGAGGACATGTTCAATCGAGTCTATAAACTCACCAAATTCTCTTATGAAGTCCAGCTTCATGTCGGAAGCAACAATTCTCATTTTGTGAATTATTTCTCAAACAATGCTTTCTATGCTGAGGAAGATTATAAAGAAGGTTCATTCGGCCTTGCCCAGAATAGACGTGGCGAAATCTTCAAATTTTATCTTGATACCTTCTTTTCTTGCTAACAAGTCTATAATTTG
>JAKSVD010000130.1 GCA_024408305.1 Bacilli bacterium
TAGCTATAGTGTTCGTGCTAAAAGGCAAAAGCAAAAGACTAACCTCAACGATGATTGTGCTATCTGCGCTATTAATGAACGTATCAAGTTTCATTGGGTCATGCCTATTTGCATCGATTAATCATAATGACGGTGATTCCTACGGCCCATATGTTATAACAGCCATCCTGTTCGCATCATTAGCGGCCGGTTTAATCGTTGCTGCCTTGCTCAATTATGAGAGAGCATCTCTAGCGATATCAATCATTTATGCATGTGTAGCAGGAACGCTAGGTACAATTCTATTCCTAGAAATATTCTTTGAAATAATTCTATTCTTAGGACTATTCATATACCTCATCATACTTAACATCATCACAAACCTTTGGCATGTTTCCGCTTTAATCGTGACATCTATTACATTGTTCGCATCACGCACCAAAAAGACCTTTGTCCCAGCGAATGGAGAAATTCAAGGCGCTACAGTTAGCCCCGTTATTGAGCAGCCTGAACCAACGGACCCTGATCTCAAACTCAAGAGTGAGCTTGCAGCCGCCGAAAGACTTCTTGGAGAAGGCGTCATCACTAAAGAAGAATACGAGGCTAAGAGAAAAAAGATTCTTGGACTGTAATTTATTTGGTAGGCCAACACCTACCTTTTCTTTACCTAGTCAAGCATTATCGACTTAACTTGATTTATCTTTTCTAATGGAACTCCCTTAGATACTAGATAATTAACCGTCTTATCCTGGAAAGTATCTCCCGCTACGTCCTTATAGAACATATTGATCGTATCATGGCAGTCCTGATATCTACGGAATCCAGATTCATACGAGAATGATGAGAGCTCATAATCCCTACATGCATCAAACATGGACACGCCAGCATATACCTTCTACAAACGTTGCCATTAATCCAGTTCTATCCTTACCAACTGAGCAGTGGAAATATAGAGGATAGTTACTCTCATCAGACGCTATATCGAAGAATGATATTAAGGCGTCAACTGCCGCGCTTTCATTGAAGGTCGTGGAGTTCGTGTATCTAAACGGCAATGAATGGTAAGTGGTACATGGAATGATCACATCATCATTTGGGTTGCCAGACTCGCACGCTCCATCGGTCATTCCCTTTCGCCTAAAGTCAATCTCGGTCTTAATGTACTGCTATCATCATCGGACGTTTTACCACCGTGATACATAAGACCCTGTTTTCTCACATTGTCAAATCCGTCTACTTTTAGGTTTATAGACGCGAGAGATATTTGAGGCATCTGACCCCTTTGGCCACCAGTTCATCAATATGCGCGATTCTTTTTTGGTACTTTTAAGGGCACTCATGGGGTAGATTTGTCCATAAAAATGGCCAAGTCGGATATTGTACTGGCTCTGGTCGAGCGCGGACCGAAAGGGGTCGTGGGACGACTGAAATCTACCTTTTTCGGGGGCGGAAATAAAAGAGGCTCGATTCCTCAAAGCCTCTATTTCGCTCGGATTGTCGATATTATGCTGTCTTTTATTTGGAACTAGCGGCGTTTACGGACCAATAAACCTCTAGATAATCCTTGGAGATTGTGTAGACACCGATCGTTTCGTCGTCACTGTCGAAAAAATCGAATTCGAAATCGTCTTTGTTCTATTTGTGAACGATGCAACCTTTCGTGCCTGCTTCCAATTATTTGAAAAGCTTAATGAGTTTAACACAATCTAATTCGTTCATAAGATTCCGTTCCTGCAAACCTGTTCCAAAAGACTGAATTTTACCAGCTTTCGATTTCTTTTGTAGCGAGGTCATCCACTAAGAAAGATCCGTCGTTTATCTCTGCTAGCCTTTTGTTGATTTCTACAAGAAGGCCGAGAATTTCGTTTTTGTTTTTCCGGGCCGTTTCCATGTTGAAAACGCAAGGTTGGTCGTCGACCTCAAAATCATAGCAACTGCTAAATAGTCTTGAAGCCATCGCGTTCAACGTTTCGAGCGTCGAATCATTGTCGATAACCGTAACACCAGTTGCCAATTTCTTGGTTTCTGGGTTGAATACGTCTTTGGTTATTGGCCCAGACAGAAAGTCGAACTCAAGTTTTATTCTTTTCATTTTGTATCTCCTTCATCAAGTGGGTACATCGAGACTACGAACCCATTCGTTCCGATTGCCGCCAAGACATAGTATTTGCCTTCGTAGCAATAGATTTTCTTGAGCCCGATTCTTCCGTTGCTTAGTAATTTCTTTTCGGAAGAAACGATTTCGCCGTTAGTGAGTATCTTTTCGATGTGGTTTGTTAATTCATTGGGAGGTATGCCATGCTTTTTTGCAAAATCGCCGGCATGTTTCTCAATGTGTTTTAAACCAGCCTCTTCATTGCCTTTTTCGAGCCAAACCAATTGGCCGGTTTTGTCCTTTGTTACGAATACAACGTCTTCAGGATTATATTTTACGCCAGCTTTTTCAAGACGAGACAACATTTCCGCTCTCGTGTCTTTGGATCCCGCTCCAATCTCCTTGACCAATTCTTCGATTTTTACATCGACTGAAGATTGTGCAAAGTTCCCTTGGGGCGAATTACCAACGCCAATGCCGAGTCCACTGTTCCTATTGGTTCTTCCCTCCTTTCTGGCGATGTTCCTTTGCCTTAGGAGGTTGTCGGGGATGGAAATCTCTATTCCTCTGGAACTTGCGTACTCGAAGATGTTTAGGACTTCTTTGTCTGAGGCCGACACGCTGTAGATAATGATTTTCTTGAGTGTTTTCAATCTATCTATGGTATGTTTAATGGCTTTTGTTAAAAGGTCCTTTTCCGCCCTGGAAGAGAGCGATCCGCTTAAGATAATGGGTTCAAATATAGACGCTATAAAACTGAGATCTAGTCTCACGTTATTTACTGAGATAACTGATAACCCATTAATAAAAGCAACACTTCAAAAACTCTATAACGGCGAGAAATGCCAAAAGACATTAGATATACTCCACAATGAGATGGAAAAATAGCAATTAATCTTTCTTAATCAGCAATTAAAACAATAACCATCATAATAAGGCCCAATCAGCGGTCAGACTCAAAGAAGCAGTGGAAAGACGGATTGTTTATTAACTAAATAATGAGGATAGGGCTACAAACCCTATCTTTTTTATCCCCATCGTTCTATAGTGTTCACCATATGGAATACATTGTTGAACACGGAAGACCAAAAGACGCATCTAACAGATTATCTAAAGAAGTGGAAGTCTATGACTTACTAGACAGCCTCAATATCGAATACGATAGACTAGACCATGAAGCGATATTCGACATGAACCGCTTAAAAGAGGTTAGAGAATACCTTGGAGTGTCCATCAACAAGAACTTATTCTTATGCAACACCCAGAAGACAAGGTTCTATTTGCTCCTGATGCCTGGAGATAAGCCGTTTAAGACAAAAGAGCTCTCACATCAGATAAATTCATCAAGATTGTCATTCGGGCCGGAAGACAAGCTATTAGAGCTCTTAAACGTCACATCTGGCAGTGTGAACATCATGACTCTCATGTATGATAAGGCCAATCAGGTTCAACTGGTGATTGATGAGGATTTGCTAAAAGGCGAATATTTCGGATTTCATCCCATGATCAACACGACGAGCCTCAAAGTTAAAAAAGAGGATATGCTAGATAAATATCTTAAGCACGTCCATCACGAACCGATATTCGTTACCCTTAAAGGCGAATAATTATGGAGCGGTTACCCAAGGAGTGCCCGCTCTTTCATTTGCGGTAAAAGGCATCTCTTTTTGATTGATTTTAAGCTCTGCTCTCAATGATTATAAATCGCTTTGGGGGTAACCTGGTTAATCGATGTTGTAAAATAAACCACAAAACAATATAATATGGTTGCAAATGCAACAATATGGAACGCGATGAGATTATTAAAAAAACAATAGAAACCAATCATGGGTTTATAAGAGCAAAAGATTTGGTCTTTGCAAAGATACCCACGATTTATCTAACCAGATATGTTATAAAACATAACCTTTTAAAACTTGCACCTGGTTTTTATGCGACAGAGGAATGGAATTATGATGGCTATTTTCTGCTACAGCATTCTTTCTCCGGGTTCATCTTTTCGTTTTCCTCAGCAATCTATTTGCATGGCCTTGGGGACATAATGCCTGCTTTTTATGAAGTTACGGGGCCTAAAAATTACAGGCCGATTAGTTTAGAGAGACCGGATGTAGTTGCGCACACAGATACCAGAAAAGAGATTTATGAACTAGGAATAACGACCACAAAAACCGTATTTGGAAATTATGTCCGAGTTTATGACATTGAAAAAACAATTTGCGATCTCATAAGATTCAAAGAAAAAGTGGATATTGAGGTTTTCCTTAAAGCCATTCGCCTTTACGCAAAAAGGAAAGATAAAGATCTCAACAAACTTTATATGTACGCAAGAAAAATGAAAATTGAGAAGAAGGTCATTTCAGTAATGGAGATTGTGCTTAATAAGAATTAGCAAGAATTCGCTTCAAGCAAGAATTAACAATTTATCTAAACAAGCTGATAAATCAAAATCCAACCCGTTGTTCTTCATCGCGGTCATGAGAGGTGCTCCATCGAGGAAATGGTGCTACGGGCCATGCATATTGATGAAATCATTTTTTACTACCTCTTCCGTTAATGGTTTCGTTTGTTATAGTTCTCGCCATTTAGTTTTCACTAATTAATTTTACGTAATGTACAAAAATGCAAAAAATGTTCAACATCGGTGAACTATACGGGAAAACACTTATAAAAAATTGCTAAATATCACCCTTTCGTATGATTTTTTTAAAAATCTTC
>JAKSVD010000131.1 GCA_024408305.1 Bacilli bacterium
CGCCTTTTTCTCCTTGAGAACCTGCTGGGCCTTGTGGACCAGTGTCACCTTTTTTTTTTTTTGTGCCTGTATCGCCTTTAGGGCCTTGGATACCAGTTTCTCCCTGTGGGCCTTGTGGGCCTTCTGAACCTGCTGCACAGCCTGTCATAACCATAGAGAATAAGGCTAAGACAGGTAATAAGTATTTAGTCTTCTTTTTCATGTATTTACCTTTCTACCAATATGTTTGGTTAGATATTTGTCGGATTTATTGTATTTGAGCGATTAATAATAACTCAACGAATAATTGAAAATACCCCATTTATGGGGGTGTTATTGCTATATCGTTGCAATGATATAGTTTGTATGTTAGTATCGTTGCGAGATATAGGAGTTAATGATGATACTGTATCATGGTTCGGAATTTAAAACTATTAGACCTAGGTTTGAATTGGGCAAGATGAATAATGACTATGGTCGGGGTTTTTATTGTACTGAATCACTCAAATTAGCGAGCGAATGGGCATGCAAAAACGGCAATAATGGATTCGCTAATCAATATGAATTGGACTGTAATGGCTTAAGGAGCCTGAATCTACTTGATGGTAAATATTGCATACTCCATTGGATGGCGATTCTTCTTGAGAATAGGTCATTTTCACTCACGACGGACATAGCCATCAAATCAGCAAAGTGGCTAAGGAGTAAGTATCATATAGATCTAATTGAATACGACGTTGTTATTGGATATAGGGCGGATGATTCTTATTTTGCCTTTGCATCCATGTTTGTGAACAATGGAATATCATTGCAGAAATTATCTAGGGCTTTCTATCTTGGGGATTTAGGAACACAGGTAGTGTTAATATCCCCTAAGGCGTTTGATAACTTGACTTATATAGATTCTTCTTTTGCGGATAAAAACATTTACTACAAGAGATTTACTGATAGAGATTTATCAGCAAGGTATTCATTCAGGAAAATGAGGACCGAAGATGATGGAAAAGATGTCTACATCAGCGATTTAATGAAAATGAGTGAGGATGAGATTGATGAATGCATACAGCGAATTATATCTAGATGATGCGAAGAATCTCTTGGCGGTAGCGTTTGAATATTCGCTTATTATTTTGGGCGTTGATGTTGATGAGTTCGAGCATTCATTCTTGAATTCCCCTATCACTGAGAGATTCGAGATAGGTAACCCAAGCGTTGTAGCGGGAATGTCTGGAGTGGAGTTTGCTCAAGGCATTCTTAGTGGATCAAACCTAAAAGAGATAAGAGAAGATGAGGACTCCCCTTTTGAGTTTGGAATAGCATATTGGACCGGTTATGTTTTGGCCCATTATCAATGGAAGGTCGGGGTATCGTTTAGAAGAATCATTGCAAAAGTGAGGCTAAAAGACATCATGTCCATGTATCCGAAATATCATGAGACAGATATTGAAAGGTTCATCGAGGAGATGGATAGAAGAATGTCCTCTAATAAAGGAAAGACAAATTTAAGGGTACAGAGAGAGTATTCAGGATTATCCCAGAGAGAATTATCCCGTTTATCCGGAGTCTCAATCCGTTCGATACAGCTATACGAGCAAAGAGTTAATGATATAGATAAAGCTCAGGGCCACACCTTATATAAATTAGCGTGGGCTCTAAGATGCAAGATAGAGGATATATTAGAGTTGCCTCATCTAGATCGATAAACGCATAACAAAAGTACCACTGAATATTTTTTCCAATATTGGCAAGAATTTTCAATGAAGATAAAGATCTCGACTATTCATAAAGATCTTTTAATGTGATTAATTTGAAATTTGAGCCCGGTTTTAAAGCGAAACCTGAACGGGATACAAAACCGAAGCGTGTGCAGTTCATATTGGTTTTTCTAACCTGTTCGATTTCCTCTTCAATCACTTTCTTGTCGAGTGGCACTTTTGTGAATTTAACTTCGTAAAATACGTAGCCATTCTCATCCTCGGTTACTATGTCGAACTCTCCATTTGTTTTTGAAACAGGATCGTCATAGTAGTATTTGCCTATCTTGTAAAATGGAGGTTCTATACTCCCTTCTTTGTTTTCTTTGATGAGGTATTGTCTAGCGATGTCCTCAAAAATATGAGGGACGTATTTTTCTTCAAAATCCTTTTCTATATATCTATCGTAGAAAGCCTCGGGATCCATAACACTTAAACGAGATGCGTTCCTGAAGATATATCGATAATAAAATAGAGACAGGTTATCTGAGATATAATATCCTACTCTTTTTTTGTTGCTTTCTTGGTTAATCGGAGCTTTTTTGACAACAACTTCCATCCTCATAAGCTTATCAAGCACATCGATTAGGGTTGGGCCACTGCTAACATGGGAATTCGATAAGATGTCTGAATATTTTGTAAATCCCCTAGCCAAGGCTTCAAAAGTTTGATTTGCATTAGGCATCTTTGATATTTCCGAATTAAGATACATCTCAACCTCATTCTCCAGTCTAGCACCTTCGCTTGCGATAAGATCTATGATGTTTTGTCTCACCGTCTTTCTTGGATCCACCAACTTATTGTAATAAGGGATGCCTCCAAATACCGAATAGAGCCTTACCTTATCTTCTAATGAGTATTCAGGATAAAACTTACTGGTTTCTAAATAATCTAATTGTTTTAAGTTGATGGTCAAATCGATTCTTCCATAAAGAGGGTTAGAATGCTCCAGAAGAGAATTCATTACATCAACGAAAGAACCAAGCAGCAAAAGTTTAACTTGGCTATTGTCTTTATATTTGTCGATAAGAGATTGAATGATGCTGTCTAGCCCTTTTACGTTTTCTCTCAAATATGGATATTCATCCAAAACAAGAATGATTTTTTCATTTTGATATTGTTTAAAAAAGAACTCGAGGACAGATTCAATATTCTTAAAGAGCATAGGAGGTAAGCCAAATTCGTCCGATATCAGCGAAGATAGGCTATCAACATTGCTTGCTTCGGACACTTTTTTACATTCGTAATATAAATGTTTGACTGAAGCATTTCTTAAAGCTTCCTTAACAAGTTCACTTTTGCCAATCCTCCTTCTTCCAAGGATGATTCCACATGAAGTTCCTTCTTTTTGGAACAAGTCACTCAATTTAGCTAATTCAGATGTTCTTCCTATAAACGCCATAAATACCTCTACAGTTAATTCGGTAACGACCGAGTCGGTGTCCACCGAGTTAAATATATTTTAAATATCAAATTGATTACATTCAAGATTTTAATTCGGTAAAAGCCGAATCGGTACTGACCGAACTGTATTATAAAATTTCAATCTAATCTTCACGTCCATGCCACTGAATATTTTTTCCAATATTGGCAAATATTTTCACTGAATGAAAGCATCAAAAAAGCCAACCTTTCGGCTGGCTATTTGCTAGATTTAGAAGTCTAATCTGAAGAAGAGTTCTCTATATTTTGGATAGAAGAAGAGAGTTGTATCTAACTTCCCTTCAATTGTGTCATACGCGCCTCTGATCTTTTCCTGGAGAGAGATGCACTTCTTCAAGAGTGAGAGGCTCTTCTCTTTATAAGATGAGAGGGATTTGATGGATTTAAGTTCATCTTCAAGGGCTTTGACGTTAGTTGCGGTGTCATCGATGAATGAGATGAGTTCCTTTGCGGTTTCTTTTAAGTAGCTTGGAGCGAATTCTCCTGCACTTGTATAGGCAGCGATGTTGCGGTTAACCATTGGGAAGATCTTGGTTCTCATCATATCGCATAATGTGCTAAGTTCGATGGACTTTACTTTGTAATATGATTCGTACATGACATCTAAACGGGCTGCGAATTCTTCTTTTGAGAGGATGCCGTTTTTGATGAAGATCTCGCCTGAATTGTGCTCATCGACATAAGCGATTGATTCAACCCATGTCTTGAGGTTGAGGAGTCCACGCTTCTCGGCTTCTGGGACCCATGATGATGCATAGCCGTCTCCTGAGAAGAGGATACGGTTGTGCTTTTCCATGATTTCAACACAGACATCGATTGCGGCTTTGCGGATATCCTGTCTATATTTATGGGCTTCCATCTCATCTGCGATTTCATTTAGGGCATCCGCCATCATGGTGTTGAGGGCGATGTTTAAATTACCTGCAGACATGCTTGAGCCTAATGCTCTAACCTCGAACTTGTTGCCGGTGAAGGCGACTGGAGATGTTCTATTTCTATCTGAGTTGTCAGATGGGAGATATGAGAGGTTGGAGATACCAAAGTCCTTTAGAGCGGATTTCTCATAGGTCTTTGGCTTATCGTTTACTAACTGATTGAGTGTTCTTTCAATTGCATCGCCTAAGAAGATGGAGATGACTGCTGGAGGAGCTTCGTTAGCGCCTAATCTATAGTCATTGCCTGGGCATGATGAATACATGCGGATCAATTCTGGGTGTGTATCCAAGGCTTTGATGAAGGCGCAGACGAATGTTAAGAACTGGATGTTCTCATGTGGGTTCTTCCCTGGGTCAAAGACATTGACGCCTGTGTTTGTAACAAGGGAGTAATTGTTGTGCTTACCACTACCATTAACGCCTTTGAATGGCTTTTCGTGGAGTAAACAGACCAAGTCATGCTTCATGGCGACTTTCTGGAGGACTTCCATGATGAGCTGATTCTGGTCGACTGCGACGTTACAGTTAGCGTAGATTGGGGCTAATTCAAACTGGCCTGGAGCAACTTCGTTGTGTTCTGTTTTTGCATAGACGCCAAGCGCCCAGAGTTCTTCGTTGACCTCTGACATGAAGGCCTGAACTTTTTCAGGGATATGTCCGAAGTAGTGAGTTTCA
>JAKSVD010000132.1 GCA_024408305.1 Bacilli bacterium
TCCGTGGGGGACTCGAACCCGCGACCCGCTGATTAAGAGTCAGCTGCTCTACCAAACTGAGCTAACGGACCATCGCGCTTAATTGCGCTTGAATATATTATTACTAGAAAAAGAATCACGCAAGCAAAAATAAAAGAAAAAGCCCCACTATTTATAATATTAAATAAGATGAGGGGCTAATTCCGTTTATTTTCCAGTTAAGATGGTTCCGCTAACTGGGTTGATAGCATCAGTTGTTAAGCCTTCTATTGCAAAGGAGAAATCACTGACATTGTTCTTCTTCTTCATTGGTTTGTCATCTAATGAAGTCAAGCATGTGAACGAATATTCTGTTACATATTGGAAGGTGTTTTCTTCCGTGATGTAATCCAATCTTCTTGAATAGAATGTGAATGCCCAGTTATCTCCGACTTTATCCATTGTGATATATTCTGAGAGCTTATAGGTAACGTCTCCATCATTACGGACTGTTTTTAGCGTGTAACCCGCGGTGTTTCCTGCAAGAGATGTTGCAATATAGATGCTAGAATAGGACTTTCCTCCAACTTCGCCAGATGTCTTTCCAGCATAAGGTTTCATGCCCTCATAAACGTTAGCGACAAGGTTATAGTCATCTTCGATCAAAGAGACTGCAGCGTCCTGATATGCATCAAGGAAATGTGGATTTGATGATGAAATGCCTTTTTTATCTGTCTCACTCGTGATGAGGAATTGGGTTGCATCCTTCGTGAATCCTGTAACATCGACTGAAACCCCTCCAACTGGAGCGGCAAGATAGAAATCTAAGCCACTGTACAATTCGGCAACGTGTGGATCGAATTTTTCTCCGATCTCAGGAGCTTTATCAGTTGTTTTACAAGAACGGTATGTTCTAGCAACAACCAAGCCTGAAGCAGTTGATGAGGCCACTTCAATGAAATCTTCTTCTCCATCCACCACTTTTCCGAATGAATCCATTCCGCAAGAAGCTAGAAGAACTAGAGATAAACCTAAGGTAAAGATAGTATTTCTTTTCATATTTACTGTCCCCTTTCTCCGCCCTTATTTTCAAGGTTGGTGCCAATTCCAAAACATGAAGCTCCAACAACGAACACAAGAGCAGCGACGATTGCGCCCCATGCTGAATGGCAATAGAGCGAATCATACATGAAGTATTCTGTGATGTTGGTTGATTCGACTAAGTAGTTGTTTCCAAAGTTATTTGCAACCATGAACCAGATTGGGCTAGCAATTGCTCCAAAACCGCCAAGAGCGATTCCTAAAGTGGCAAGTTTAGCCATCTTTTCCATTTTCTTTGAGAAAGTGACAAAGAATGATAAGACTGCAAATACAAGCATGCAGGCAAGAATCGTGAAGAGAATTGGATTAAATGATGCTCTAACAGTAGTTAAGAGGTGAGGTGTATCTGCACTCTTGAGATACAAAGCAAAGTATCCTCCGCCAAATAAAGCGTTTGGACCGCCGATTATCTGCTGAGGGAATGCCGCGCCTCTAACTGGATCAAAAGTGGAAGCTGAGCTATAACTTCTATATTCCATGACAACAGTTGGAAGAATAACCGTGAGGACAACTCCAATCAAACAAAGGGCAATACCTATCAATCTTAAGATGATGCCAGGTCTCTTAAGGGTTTCTTTATTGATGACTAAAAATGGTTCTTTTTCTTCAACAACAATTTCTTCATCGCGAATGATTTTTTCTGCCATATCCGAACCCCCTTATTATGCCTTAGGCTGTTTATGCTTTAACAGCCAAATCTGATGTCTTATCCACTTCTTGATCCCCTTAAACCAAGTCACAACAATAAGTTCAACTGGCTTTGATTCAAGTGATGATGTAGCGCGAATATTTTCAATATCGAACAAAATCTGCCTCTTTTTTCGTCCGGTGATGATGCCAAGAACTGCTCCAACAAGGAATAAGACTCCTCCAGCAATCAATGCAACCATGCTAACCCAGCATTCCGAACAAGCCGTATTGACAACATATTCGATCTGTCCACCTACGTTCTCACGTGAGAATGATAGGTAATAGAAGAGGAATCCGATGATAGCGATTGTTAAACCGATAACGACAAAGGATAGACAATGAGAGAGAAGATGTCTGCAGTCATTTGTTTTCTTGTGCAACCTCTGGATGAATGGACGAACTTCTTCCTCTTGAAGAGTCGTTATGATTGGCGCGCCACATTTACATGTAGATTCCTTGACGCGTCTTTGACATTCTTTGCAATAGTATTTCATAAGTTTTCTTAAAGTTTAGTAGTTGAAGTTTGGGTCCTTCTCACCATGAACTTTTAGTCCCTCCTTTGCAGCTTTGTTTTGGGCATCGATCATATATGAGTAATATGAGATGTCATCGACCAACATTTTTGAGCTAGTGTCACCTGAGAACTTAACCTCAGAATATCCGTTTAGGACGATAAGGTAGTTCACCAAGAAGTAGGATGATAAATCCCCACTGCTCTCATTGCTTGCCCATACGTAGCAGAGCAATCTTCCGAATGTCTCGGTCACGGACACTCCAGGAAGTGATTGAAGCATGAATCTCTTCGCGCCTCTTAAGATGGAATTGGTGTAATCAGCAGCGGCATTGCCCCAAGGCTGTGCGTTGATGCTGGTACCGTGTTGAGTCTCAGGCGTATCGAGATTCTCATATCGACAGCTGTGACCATCTTCGATTCCCATCGCGTTTACATCGCTTGAATAATTGAAGCGAGTCGTGTCTCCATCACCGTATGATGCGATGGTGACCTCTGTGAATCCGCCGCCTCCAGTTGTTGAACTCTGAAGGAATGGGAGGGAATAGAATTCTTGCTTGATGCTAGGACCCTTGAGTAATTCTTTCTCGCTCTTAGGGCAACCATGCTGACCAAGCCTATCGGAGTTTTCATTCGTGTATCCGATGTAATCGTATGGTTCAAATTTATCAGCGCCATAGTAATACTCAACTTTTCTTACCATGTCGACCTTGTCACACCAGGTGGTACTGTAGCCAGGAACACCTAATGTATCGACTTTCTTGTTCCCGTGGGCAAGTATCATTGGGTATTTGCCGATATTTGGGAATAATTCATCGGTCTGATTGGAAACTGCAAGGATTTTCTCATTAGCCCCTTCATACGAGATTACATATGGGGTTTTTGCGGCTAATTGTCCTTTCAGCTTGATTTCATATGGATCTTCGAGTGAGCCAGATCTGTAGATGATTACCGAATAATCTGACAAATCAATTGGGGAATCTCCGATGTTTGAGACTTCAAGCGCTCTATCGTTCACTGAATTGCCGATGAAGAATTCTGTGAAGATGAGTTTTGATCCTGATTCGTATTCTAGGAGTCCAGTTGGTGCCTCTCCACCATTGTTGTTCGAGACGCCATCAACTCCATTTGATGAGTTGTTAGGAAGTGAACAAGAAGCGAGTATAGCCAATCCTAATAGGTTTAACGCTACGCATTTCTTCATGTTTATCCTGCAATATACTTGTTGATGTTAGATATTGTTGCCTCTCCGAATTGTAAGCAATTGACACTTGTGTTGTACATGTCATAGCCATCACCTAAGCGTGCATAGAAGTTCACTTGGACATTCTTTGTTGTAGCGCCGAAATAGAACATGGCATAGTTTAGAGTTAATCCAGCACCTGTGATCGTATCATAAACGCCTAATGACTTTGCGAATGATTCAAGAAGATCAGCATTTGGTTTGCTCTTATTGAGGAAATAATATCCATTCTTCTGGCCTTCGATTTCTGGTTCTAATGCAGCTTCATATGCAGCGCTATTTGCAGCAATCTCAGCTGGTGTATTGAATAAATCCTGGTATTTAGTTGCACCGGAAATCTTTGCACCGAGTTCAAAATGCGTTGAGGTTTTAGGCGTTCCATCTTCCTTTAGGTCATATTCGCTAGTCCAATTATAAACGCCTTCTTCAATTCCCTTTTTGGAAGCAAGATCGCTATCAACGTTGATATAACCCTGCCCAGCTGTTCCAGCTATGAAACTGAAGTTCTTGTAATTTGTTAAGCAACCGATTTCGGTGAAGAAAGAGTCTGCAGTTGGAGTTGTTCCATCAAAGAAATTGAAACTCCTTTTGTACTGACCAGTCTCTCCGAACCATGATAGCGCAGACTTGAGAGTGAATTCGTTTCCGATAAAAACGGAAGAACTGTCTGCTAAAGATCCAGAATCGCTTGGACTCTCAGGAGTACCACCACAAGCCATCATGGTAAGAGCAAGTAATGGTAATAAAGCTTTTGTCATTAGGTTTTTCATAACCTTTATTGTAAATAAACAATTGTCACCTTGCAACTAAATACGCGAGTGCATATATACATATGCGTCTAAAGAAAAAGCCAAGACATAATCTTGGCTTAGTCAAGTTTTAATTGCCTTCTAGATTAATAGATGGAGATTTCGGTGATGTAGTTAGCGTAGTCTGTTGCACCTTTGATTTCGAGATCAGAAGCAGCTCCGCTCAATGTGTACTCATATGTGTAGTAGTAAACGGAAGCTGTTGCTGTATCTGTCTTAGATGCGTTAACTATAGCCATATCTGATTCAGAAAGAGTGTATGTGTTGGATGCATAAGCAACGCTTAATACGCTCTTTGCAGAAATATCATTCTTTCCTTCAACAGTAATTGAAACCTTCTTTGCAGCAATGTTACCAACTTTAATTGAACCAGTAACTTTCTTTAACTGAATAACATCAAGACCGTTG
>JAKSVD010000133.1 GCA_024408305.1 Bacilli bacterium
TTGAACCTACAGTTTCAAACGAAAACGAGGGTACAACTGACGATGACGATGAAGACGACATGACTTTCAAGGAAGCATTTGCCGAAGCCTGGAAGGAATTAAAGACTGTAGTGCACCCTAAATGGAGTTGGAAACTTGTCTTTGAATCTTTCGTTTGGGTAGGCATTTTGCTCTTCGCTTTAGACGTTGCAACCAAGTGGATTGTGGCTGAATATTTCAATAGAATTGAGTACTCAGTAATCCCATTATTTGACTGGGGATGGATAAAAGGAAACATCCGTTTAGTCTTCAATCAAGGCATGGCATTTGGCATCGGAGACGGCGTTCTCTGGGCTAGAATTCTCTATATAATCATCTCTTGGAATGCGTCAATCTTAATCGCTAGATACTGGTATCAAGGCCTTCATAAAGGCAATAAGATCGCCAACGTTTTATGGATGATGGCATGGGCTGGGGCAATCGGTAACGCAATTGATAGAACCTTCTATTGGGAAGGTACAGTTGGCTTCTCTGGTGTCATTGATATGTTCTCCTTTACTTTCTGGGGATGGGACTTCGCAGTCTTCAACGTCGCTGATATTTGTTTGTGTGTTGCGATCTTCTTCGCAGTCATCTATTTCATCTACACATTCATCAAAGAAGCTAGAGCTGAAAAGGCGGCAGAGTAGGGCTTATGGAACAGTTTGTAGTCACTGAGGAATATGTTGGAAAGAGACTAGACGACACTCTTACGAAAGCTGTAGGGGATGTGTCTAGAAGCAAGATTCAGTCCATGATTAAGTCTGGAGACGTCTTAGTTAACGGAAAGAAAGAAAAGCCAGCATACAACGTAAGACTTGCCGATTTGATAACCTATAAGAAAACTACTAATAATCAACTAAACGTTGTTGCGGAAGAAATTCCTCTAAATATCGTTTTTGAGGACGAGGATCTCATTATCATCAATAAGCCTCAAGGCATGGTTGTCCATCCAGGTAATGGTCATCCAACCGGAACCTTGGTCAACGCGCTCGTGAATTATTCTGAAGAGCTCGCGCATAAGGAAGGCAATGAATTCAGGCCTGGTCTTGTTCATAGAATCGACAAGGACACTTCTGGTTTGTTGGCAATTGTAAAGAACGATAAGGCATATGAGGCTCTTGCAGATCAGCTCTCTGATCACTCAATGCACCGTGAATACATTGCTCTAGTCAAAGGATTCATCGAAGAGTCTGATGGCAAGATCGATGCCCCAATTGGACGTGATCCAAAAATCAAAACCAAAATGTGTGTCAACCTAAAAAACGGAAAAGAGGCCGTTACCTTCTTCCATGTCCTCAAGAGATATGCTGGAGGTTACACCCTCATCTCCTGTAAATTAAGGACAGGACGTACACATCAGATTCGCGTCCACATGGACTATATCGGACACCCTGTAATTGGCGACCCTATGTATGGCCAAGGCAACCGAGTGATTTATGATAACGGACAACTTCTCCATGCATATTGTTTGAGCTTCATGCACCCAACAACTAAAAAAGAGGTCTCATACGAGGCCCCTATGCCAGAACATTTCGTTAAGGTGCTAGATTCCCTTATAGAAGTTGAATAACATTCTTGAAATTGAGCTTAGCGACATTGCTGAGCTCTTTTTTACCGTGTTTCTCGATAAATTCCTTTATTGCCGCATCAATTTGCTCTCCAGCGGAGCCAAATGGGAAATGCATGCCGTATTTTGCATCCATTTCTTGCATCTTTCTTAAGAAAGAATATCGAGCAATAACTGAACCTAAAGCAACGGATAAATAATATGATTCACCTTTTGTGTGGAAGATTACGTCGTGGACGACATTTTCCTCATCCTTTAAATATTTATAATATAAAGACTCATCAGCGAACTGATCCTGATAAATAGTGCATCTTCCACCTATTTTATTAATAAGGTTTATATAGCATTGATTATGCATCTTTGCCTTAATTGCATTCATATTGAATTCATCATGTACTTCGTTGAATTTTGAATTAGGCAATGATAGCTGAGAATAATGGAATCTATTGATTAGAGTTGGACCGATTTCAAGAATCTTTTCATCAGTCATTTTCTTTGAGTCGGTGACTCCAAGTTCCTCTAAAAGAGGAATGTCCGCACTTGTAACGTATGCAGCAGCCACGCAGATAGGTCCAAAAGCATCACCTGTTCCAACCTCATCTGAACCGATTTGTGGGAACACTGATTTTGGTGCTTTTTTGCTAACTGGAGCAACATAATTTCCATCATGGAAGAACATACGAGATTCTTCTAATGCTCTATCTCCCTGGAAGACTACTTTTCTCTTGCCTTTCTTGTTCTTTTTATAGATGGCAACTGACACTTTTTCTCCCTGGGCGAAAATATCGATGTATTCGTTTGGTGCTTTGCTAGCAAAGTCCAAATAGAAATTAGCGAGGTTTTGATACATCGCATCATCGATTTCAATAGAAATTACTGTTGGCTTGGTTTCCATATTTCCATTTTAGCATAAACTATCGAAAGTGTTTAATGTACAATGATGTCATGGAAAATAATTTTGAACCAACATTAGAAAACATCTTTTCATTCTTTGAATGCCATGAGCATATCAATTCTCCAATAGAAGGAGATGCTTTCTATTATTTATTGATCAATCTACTTAAAGAAAACAATCCTGATATATCTTGGGTTGGCTTATATGTAAAAGACCCAAATAGTGATTACTTAATTCTCGGTCCTTATATTGGTCCATTGCCATGCGAAAGGATTAACATCACCAATGGTGTATGCGGCAAATGCTATAGAGAAAACTCTATTCAATTAGTCGATGATGTTAATGCTTTGCCATACCATATTGCCTGTTCATCATTAACCCAGTCAGAATTGGTTTTACCAATAAGAAATTCGAATAATGTTGTGGCGGTTTTAGACATCGATTCTAATAAACCTGCGGCATTCACAAAAGAATACGCCTCAAAAATTGAAGAATTGCTTCAATTGATTGAGCAAAAAATATCCAAATAATAGACTTGCTGATATAATCAGTTGCGATGCAAAACGTATACGAGAAATTTGAATTTGAAAAAATAAGAGAAACAATCGCCTCATTCGCAAGAACTGAGGTAGGAAAGGCTAAAGCCTTATCTTTAATGATGTTTGATTCTTCAATCTTGATGAGAGAAGAATTAGCTAAACTCGATGAGACCATTGTTCTCCAATATAGATTTGGCACTTTCCCAATCGGAAATTCCGCTGATCTAGAAAAGCCTGTCACTCTAGCCAAGAAAGGAATGGTCCTTTCAATTGAAGAATTAGAAAGAGTAGCGAATGATGTCCTTGAACAGAAATCAGTCCGCAATTATTTCAAGCAAGTGGATAATTCTCCATTGCTTTTAGAATACGTATCAAATTTCCCTGACATTGCTCATGTTGAAGTGGCAATCCACAAGGTAATCGCACCAGACTTATCAATTTTTGATAATGCATCTCCTAAACTTAAAGGAATCCGTGTTGCAATCACCAAATTAGAATCCGAGATGAAGAGAAAACTCGGATATGTTTTAGGCGAAAACAAAGACTATTTATCGGCGGATCAATTGACCATGAAAAATGGCCATTATGTCTTGCCTGTTGCTAACGCTCATAAACATAAAGTCAAAGGTATTGTCCAGGACGTTTCAGGTTCAGGAGAAACAACATTCATCGAACCTGAAATCCTTGTTGCTTTAAATAACAAAATGTATGAGCTTAAGAATGAGGAAAAAGCAGAAATCAGACGACTCTTAGCCGAATTATCCGCTAAAGTGTCGGTCAATAGTGATGATATTCTCCGTTCTAACAAGATGATCGGATATCTTGATTTCTTACAGTCAAAAGCTCTATATGCAGAAAAAACCAAATCGCACGTATCCATCTATTCGGATAAACCGCGTGTTGAATTATATAATGCAAGACATCCATTGCTTGACCCTACTAAAGTAGTGGCTAATGATTTTGTCCTATCTGACACTAATTCTTTAGTGATCATTTCAGGTCCAAACGCCGGTGGTAAAACAGTTGCCTTAAAGACACTTGGCATCCTCGTTATGATGAACCAGTGTGGACTTGCAATCCCAACAACAGAAGGTCCAACCTTATCGTATTTCAAACACATCTATGTTGATATCGGTGACTCTCAGTCATTAAGCGATAACCTCTCTACATTCTCAGGCCACATGAAAAACATCTCAGAGATCATGGATAATGTTGGAGGCAAAGACTTAGTTCTATTAGACGAAGTCGGAACAGGAACATCACCAAAAGAAGGTGAGGCTATTGCCTATGCAGTAATCTCCTATCTTATTAGAAAGCATTCTTTAACAATGATTTCATCTCACTTCGAAGGACTTAAAGCGTACGCTCTTTCATCTAAAGAAGTCACGAATGCATCGATGCTTTTTGACGAAGAGAACCTCTTACCAACATATAAATTGAAGATGGGTCTTCCAGGCGAATCATACGGTTTAATCGTCGCTAAGAGATTCGGATTAAACGAAGAAATCATTAAATCAGCACAATCCTATTTAGGCGGCCATGAAAATGAATCAGTCGCAGAGGCTATCAAGAAATTAACTGAGGTAACTAGAAAAACCGAAGAAGAGCGCCTTAACGTTGAGAAGATGAAAGCGGAATTAGAGCGCAAAGAAAATGCCATTAAATCTAAAGAAG